>CALROF020000025.1:0-45634 GCA_943369775.1 Reyranella massiliensis 521 | reverse complement strand
AGGCAAAGGCGTCGCGATGCAGGACGCGCATCGCATCGGAAATCGCCAGGACGCGCGGCAGGCGGCCTGCGGCGATCCATTTCAGCAGCCAGGGCAGGGCCTTCGGCAAATAGGAGGGACGTACTGCCAACGGCCCAAGTGGATCGAGGAGCCAGCCCGGCACCTTCGGAAGCATTCCCGGCAGGGCAATCGGCACGGAGGTGTCGGCGCTGATCATGCCGGCATTGCCGAAGGACGCGCCTCCGGGCGGTGGGAGCGGATCGAGAAGCACGACCCGCTGCCCGGACCGGAGCAGATAGAGTGCGGTCGAAAGACCGACCACTCCCGCGCCGATCACAGCCACTGAAGTCGTTTCCGGGGACATTTGGCTTCTCCGACAGGCTCTTGTCTGCCTCGCGGGAAGGGGCTGGACCGCCCCTCTGTGACGCAAATGGCACACTTATGAAAATCGTGTGCCGCTGGCGGCAACAATGCAACCAAACCGTGGCGGTGCCCGTTCACACCTCGGCTTGTTCCTTCCACTGGGGGAGATCCAGATGAAAAAGTTGCTTACACTCGGGGTGCTTGCATTGGCGCCGGTCCTTACGCCGGTCGCGGCCCAGGCGCAGATCAATGCCCAGCCAGGCTTCTATATCGGGGCCGGTGGCGGCCTCGACTGGTTCATCGGTTCGAATGCGAACGCATCGACATGGACCGGGTGGGCTGTCGGTGGCAAGGCGGGTTACGACTTCGTCGGCCCGCGCGTCGAACTCGAAGTCGGCTACGGACAGGTGCCGACCAGCGCCAACATTCCGGGCACGGCGATCAACGGCAAGGTCGGCCAGCTCAATGCCATGGTCAACGTGCTGTACGATTTCATGCCGACCTCGGTGATTACGCCGTACCTCGGTGTCGGTGCTGGTATCGCCTTCGTCGACAGCAACAGCTCGCTAGGCAGCACACAGTTTGCTTACCAGGCGATGTTGGGTCTTGCCTATAACGTCGACGAATCGCTGCGCTTCTTTGTCGAAGGCCGCTACTTCGGCACGACCAATCCGAGCGTGAACACCCCGTTCGGCAATGTGACCTTCCAGAACCAGAACATCCTGGCGCTGGCTGGCGTCAGCTACAAGTTCGGTTCGCCGGCGCCCGCGCCGATGCCGCCGCCGGCTCCGACGGTCGCGCCACCGTCATACATGGTGTTCTTCGATTGGGACCGCTCGAACCTGTCGGCCCAGGCTCTGAACACGATCAAGCAGGCGGCCGATGCCTACAAGGCCAAGGGCAACGCGCGCATCACGGCGACGGGTCATACCGATACGTCGGGCTCGGAGCAGTACAACATGGCGCTGTCGCTGCGCCGTGCGAACGCTGTGAAGGACGCTCTGGTGCGTGAAGGCGTGCCGGCGACGGCCATCGCGGTCATCGGCCGTGGCGAGCAGGGCCTGCTGGTTCAGACCGGCCCGAACGTCCGCGAGCCGCAGAACCGCCGCGTCGAGATCGTCGTTCAGTGAGCGACGGGTAGCCGGCGAGAGCCGGACGAGACAGGAACAAGCGAGGCGACCCCGATGGGTCGCCTTTTTGCTTTGAGGATCACAATCCGGCTATTGGCCCCAACCGAGCATCATCTCGACCACCACGGGCTTCACCTGGCGCATGGCGGCGTCGGATGACAGGAGGTCGATATCGCCATTTACCTTCTCGAGCGCGTCGGGTGGCGCGTTCGGTGCATGATCGAAGCCGAGAGACAGCGTGCAGCCGCCCACCGGGTGGGCCAGCTTGCCGTCATGCCAGCCGGTGGCACGGCCGCCGAGATCCCAGCCGAATCCGTTGATGCTGAACGGCTTGCCGTTCATCGCCTCGATCTCTTCCAGGGTGGCGCCCAAGGCAACTGGCCTGTCGGGTAGTCCGCTAATGGCGATGCGCCAAGCCGAGCCGGCGCGGAAGATCACGGTTGCGGGCCGGGCTCGTGCCGCGGCATCGCGCCAGAGAATCTCGATGCGCCTGGCATCGTCGCCGGCAAAAACCACAGTGCCGGGTTCGGTGTCGCCTTCACCGATCGGGATGTTCGCGTGTGTGACGTTGGTGGCACCGAAGGCGGCAGCGACGGTGCGCTCGTTGGCATCACGGGCGAAAGGTCCCGTGCAATCGAGTGCTGGCAGTGCTTGCGCACCCGCCGGTGTCACGGCGACGACACAGAGGAGGCCGGCAAGAAACGACGATCGGGACATATCTCTTTCCAGGCGCCATATTGCCGCCGCCACAGGGAGGCACAGCATGACCGACGAGATCGTCTTCTATCACAATCCGCGCTCGCGGGCGCAGATGGTGCACTGGATGCTCGAAGAAGCCGGGGCGCCCTATCGCATCGTGCCCGTCGACTTCGAAAAGGGTGAGCACAAGACGCCGTCCTTCCTGGCGCTGAACCCGATGGGCAAGCTGCCGACCATCGTGCATCGGGGGACCGTCGTGACGGAAACGGCGGCGATCATCGCCTACCTCGCGGATGTTTTCCCTCAGGCCGGCCTCGCGCCGGCGGTCGATGATCCTTCGCGCGGTACCTACTATCGCTGGCTATTCTTTGGCGCCGGCTGCTTCGAGCCCGCGCTGCTCGACGAGATGATGAAGCGCCCGGCGCCGCCGCAGAAGACGGCCGTCGGCTGGGGCAGCTACGGCGAGGTCGTGGCGGCTTTCAAGACGGCCCTGGCCAAGGGACCTTATCTGCTCGGCGACAAATTTAGTGCCGCCGACGTCTATGTTGGCTCGCAGATTCGCTGGGCCATGATGTTCGGCGCACCGGGGCTGAAGGGCGAGAAGGTCTTCGACGACTACGTCGCGCGGCTCAACACCCGGCCCGCCCTGCAACGCACGAGCGGCCAGTAGGGCTAACCAGCAGGACTAGGATGAGGGCGCCGGCGCCGGCGCTTCGGGCGGCTTCCCGCGAGGCCGTTCAAGCATGCGGTGAGCGATCTCGGTCTCGCCCAGCACGACAAGATTGGCACCCAGCCGGTCGAGATGTTCGACGGCGGCGTCGGTATGGGCCCGCGCCAGGATATCGATCGTCGGATTGGCGAGGCGAGCCTGCTGGATCACCTGGCCAGCCTCGAAGGGTTCGGGGATCGTGACATAGAGACGTCGTGCGCCGGCGAGATTTGCCGCCGCGAGGACCGCCGGATCGGCGGCATTGCCTCGGCTGATTTCGGCACCGTCGTTGCGGGCCCTGGTAGACGCGGTTTCGCCGGCCTCGATGACCAGGACCTTTGCGCCATCGCGGACGAGTCCTGCGCCGACCAGAGAGCCGACCCGGCCATAACCGATAACGACGTCATGTCCGCTGAGACTGGTCATGACCGGCGTGTTTTCGGCCTCGGCCTCTTCCTTCTCGGCGGCGGTTGGCGGTTCGGGCGACACCGCGGTGCCGGTGGCCCCCTTCTTGTCGCGCTCCCACTTCTCCAACACGGCAAAGACCAGGGGGTTCAGCATGATCGAGATGATGGCACCTGCCAGGACGAGGTCGCGCGCTTCCTTGGGCACCATTTTGAGATCGATGCCGAGCCCGATCAGGATGAAGGAGAACTCGCCGATCTGCGCCAGGCTGGCGGACACGGTGAGCGCCGTCGACCTCGGATAGCGAAAGGCGCGCACGATCAGATAGGCGGCGGCCGATTTGCCGACGATGATGATCGCCACCGTCGCCAGCATCGCGAAGGGTGCTTCGATGAACACGGCCGGATTGAGAAGCATGCCGACCGAGACGAAGAAGAGGACGGCGAAAGCGTCGCGCAGCGGGATCGCCTCTTCGGCGGCCTGCTGGCTGAGGTCACTCTCGCCCAGGACCATGCCGGCGAAGAAAGCACCCAGCGCGAAGGACACGCCAAACAGCTTGGCAGCGCCATAGGCGACGCCGAGTGCGATGGCGTAGACGGCGAGCCGGAACAACTCGCGCGATCCCGTGTGCGCCGTGTGGTGCATTAGCCAGGGAATGACTCGCCGTCCGACGATCAGCATCACGGCCACGAAGATCGAGACCTTCGCCAGGGTGGTCAGCAGAGAGAAAACGATGCGCGTGGCGGGCACGTCCTCGCCTGCGGTGACCACTGCGATCGCCGGCAGCAGCACCAGCGCCAACACCATGGCGAGGTCTTCGACCACCAACCAGCCGACCGCGATGCGGCCGCGGGTACTGTCGATAATGTGACGGTCCTGCAATGCCCGGATCAGGACTACGGTGCTGGCCACCGACAGGGTCAATCCGAAGACGAAGCCCGCTTGGATACCCCAACCGAGCGCCCAGGAGAGGCCGGCGCCCATCAGGGTGGCGACGGCAATCTGCCCGACGGCGCCAGGCACCGCGATACGCGCAACCGAGAGCAGGTCCTTCAGTGAGAAATGCAGCCCGACGCCGAACATCAGGAGGATGACGCCGATCTCGGCCAGCTCGGCTGCGAGAGCGGGGTCGGCCGTGAAACCCGGCGTGTAGGGGCCGACCATGACGCCGGCCAGCAGGTAGCCGACGAGGGGCTGGATGCGTAGCCGCTGGGCAATGAGACCGAAGATGAAGGCGAGCATCAGACCGGCAGCAATAGTGGCAATAAGCGGTGTCTGGTGCTCTGGCATCCCGGTTTCTCTCCTCGATGGGTCGGCCTTATTCCGATGTGGCGCGATAAGAGGAAAATTGCAATCAGTCTGAAGGGGCGAGCGAAACGCACGCGGAATTGCGGGAGGGAAATCGAGATGACGACCATGTCACGTCGTGCGCTGCTGGGTGGGGCCATGGCATTGCCGTGCCTGCCTGCGTGGTCCCAAAATTTCCCCAGCAAACCGATCCGCTGGATCTCGCCGTTCGCGGCCGGCGGCAACTACGACCTGACCTCGCGGCTGGTGGGCGAGGCGATGGGGCGCCGGCTTGGTCAGACCGTGATCGTCGACAATCGCCCGGGGGCGGGCGGCATCGTCGGCGCCGAGGCGGCGGCCAATGCGCCAGCCGATGGTTACACGGTCGTAATGGGCAGCTTCAGCGTGCTCTTCGTCGCGCCCTATCTCGCCGGCAAGCCCTCGATGGTGCCGCTGTTCACGCCGATTTCGCTGCTGAGCACAGTGCCCATGATCATCGTAGGCAAGCCCGGTGGCCGCTTCGCGAACATCCGTGCCGCACTCGCGGAGGCCAAGGCCAAGCCTGGCACGGTCAGCATCGGCCATGCCGGCAACGGCACGACCAACCACATCGCCATCCTGCGCCTGCAGGTGAACGAAGGCGTGCAGTTCAACATCATCCCGTACAAGGGGTCGGGACCCGGCCTCAACGACCTGATGGCGGGCCAGATCGACCTCTACATGGACCAGCTCACGACGTCGCTGCCGCACATCAAGTCCGGCAAGCTGATCGGCATGCTGGCAATGAGTCCCGATCGCGTGCCGCAACTTCCCGACATGCCGTCGCTGAAGGACATCGGTAGCAAGCCGTTCGACGGCGGTACGACGGCGGGCCTCCTGGCCCGCGCCGGGACGCCGAAGCCGATCCTGGAGACTTTGAATGGCGCCGTCGTCGGTGCGCTCAAGGAGAAGGCCGTGGACGAAAAGCTTGCCGAACTCGGCGGCGTCGCCCGGCCCACGACGATGGACGAATTTTCTGCCTATATGAAAGACCAGGAAGTGAGCGTTAGCGAACTTGTGAAGTCGGGCTTGTTGAAGCCCGAGTAGGCGAGTGCCATCGTCGATGGCATGAATCGCGTTCGTTCCCTGCTTGCAGTCGCGATCACCTTGCTGATTCTTGGGGTGAGCGGTTGCAAGACTCTGGATCCGAGTCAGCCCAGCGGTTGGCAGACCGGCGGCGGCTGGGAGAACTTTCGCGCCTAGCCCTCCGAATCGATACAACCATTGAGAGACATGTCTCTCATAATTTCTTGTAAACTATTGCGCGATACGCCATCGTCGCCGCCGAACAACGATGTCGGGGGGCATCGCAATGGGGCGAGACAAGAGCCGCGCGTGCGGCTGGCTGGCGCGCGTGGCGCTTTGTGCAAGCGTTGTGCTTCTGGGTGCCTGTAGCGACTTACGAAAAGACCTCTATCCTGCAGAGCCACCGCAACCGAGTGCCGTATTCGACGACTATGCCAAGTTCCGTGTCGAGTGGGCCAAACTCGGCGGCGACGATCTGGCCGACGGACAAACCGATGCAGTGAAGGCCTATGTCAGTCTCGGCTATGCCATGGCCGACAGAGAGTGCCTGAAGTTCTTCACGAACCTGCGCAAGCTGCGTAACGACACTGACTTTTCCAAGGACCTGGCGCGGAACCTGATGGCTTCGGCCGGTTTGATATCGGCGTTGTCCAGTGCGCCGACGGCCGTGTTGGCAGGGCTGTTTGGTGCAACGGGTGTCGTGCCGTCTGTCGTCGGCGACTTCCAGAAGACTTTCCTGTTCGCCGCTGCGGGCGACAGTCTCTATCCGCAAATCAATACGGCGATGGCGCGATACCGGGTGCTGTTTCCTGCGTCCGGTTCGGCGGCCACGGTCAATCGATTGACAGCCGATATGCGTGTGCGCCAGCACGCCGCGCTCTGCTCGCTCCCATTCCTCACGCATGTGGTGAATACGGGGATCAAGGACCTGGTGGTCGAAGCCGGCGGCGATGCCAATCGTGCGGCGCCAATTCCATTGCAGACGGTCCCGGCACTACCGAAGGCCGTGGGCGCGGCCCCGACGCCTCTACTTGCACCGAGCGCCTTACCCGCCGCGGCACCGTCGCGCGCAGGGACAACCACCTTCGGCTCCATGGTGCTCCAATGATTGCACCTCTGATTACGACATTCATGCGCTGCATTGCCGTGGCGACGTTTGCTCTTGCAGGCACAGGCTGTAGCGGTGGCTCGATCTCAGGCCTGACACCGTCGCCACCGCCGACGTATGACGCCATCGCGAAGGAGTACAAGGAGTTCACGGATCGTTGGAATAATGCCCGGATGGGCCGGACGATCAGCGATGATCAGCTTGCCGTTCGATATGTCGCGCATGGCTACGATCTCGCTGACCGCGCCTGCCTGCAGTACTTCACGAAGCTGCGCGAGTTTCGTAACCGGACCAACTTCACCAGCAACACGCTGAGTGCGATTTTCGCGGCGGGTGGAGTGGTGGCTGGTCTTTCCGGCGTGGCGTCACCGATCCTGGTTGGCTTGTTCGCCGCGGGAGGTCTGGTGCCGAGCACGGTGGAGAGCTTCAACAACATATACCTGCTGGCCGAAGTCAGCGACGATCTCTATCCGAAAGTGTACGAGGCCATGGCGAGGTTCCGCGCCGAAAGCCCCGCTGACGGCTCGAGAAAAGTGGTGATCGACCGCTGGAATGCCGAGATGCTGGTCCAGCAATACGCTGCACTTTGCTCCCTGCCGTTCATGACGGCAGCGGTCAACCAGGGCGTCAGCAGTCTCGACATCCAGCCCAATGCGAACGGCGTCATCGAGATAAAGAAAAAGAAGAACTAGTTGGAGGCCACGCTAGCGAACTTGTGAAGCCAGGTGCATTGAAACCCGGCTGAGCGAGTGCCATGTCGGTCACATGGCCACTTTCCGATCCAAGGTGTTTGCGGTTGTCGCAACGCTGTTCGCCGCGGCGCTGCTTGCGGGCTGCGCCAATTCGGGTACGCCGCAGGATGGGCGGTACCAGACTCACGGTACCGGTTGGGACAACTTCCGCGCCTGACCGCAGCCTGATCGCTCAGGCGGCGGGCTGCATGTCCTTCATCACCGACCACAACTCGGCTTTACGCTCGAAGCCGATGCCCGGTGCATCGGGCATCGTTACGCGACCGTCGACCACGGGGCAATCGTCGGCAAAGCCGCCGAACGGCGCGAAGACCTGCGGATAGGATTCGTTGCCGCCACACTGCAAGCCGACCGCGATGTTGAGCGCGAACTGGTGGCCGCCATGGGGCACGCAGCGGCGCGGTGACCAGCCGTTGGCCTTTAGCATCTCGATCGTGCGCAGATACTCGACCAGGCCGTAGGAGAGGGCTGGATCGAATTGCAGGATATCGCGGTCGGGCCGCAGGCCGCCGTGGCGGATCAGGTTCCGTGCATCCTGCATGGAAAAGAGATTCTCGCCGGTCGCCAGCGGTGGTGCGTACTGGGTCGCGAGCGCGGCATGCGCCAGATAGTCGAGGGGATCGAGCGGCTCCTCGTACCAACGCAGTCCCATGTCCTGGATGGCGCGGCCGAACTCGATGGCAGTCGGCAGGTCGAACTTGCCGTTGACGTCGACCGCCAGCCTGTCGCCGCTGCCGACGAGTTTCAGCACGGCCTCGATACGCTTCAGGTCCTCGGCGAGCGGCACGCCACCCACCTTCATCTTCACGCAGGAATAGCCGAGGCCGAGATAATGCTTCATCTCGTCCCGCAGCCCGTCGAGATCCTTGCCAGGATAGTAGTAGCCACCGGCGGCATAGACCCAGGCCTTCGCGTCGGCTTGGCCGCCATTGTAGCGATCGGCCAGCAGCTTCCAGAGCGGCACGCGCCTGGCCTTGGCGACGGCATCCCAAAGCGCCATGTCGAGTACGCCGACCGCGACCGAGCGTTCGCCGTGCCCACCGGGCTTTTCGTTGGCCATCATCGCAGCCCAGCATTTGGCAGGGTCGAGCAGGCCTTCGGCATCGACCAGCGAGTCGGGCTTGGCCTGGTTCAGCCGCGGGATGAAGCGCTCGCCCAACAGCCCGTGCTGGGCGTAGCGGCCATTGGAGTTGAAGCCGAAGCCCACCACCGGTTTGCCGTCGACTTTCGCGTCGGTGACTACCGCCACGACCGAGGCGGTCATCTGGCTGAAGTCGATGTAGGCGTTGGCGATGTTGGAGCGGATCGGCGAGACGATGTCGTGGATGGCGACGATACGCATGATGACTCCTCAGGCGTAGACGTTGCGGCGATTCTGCCGGAACAGCAGCCACCAGGCGACGACGCCGTTCAGCAGGTTCCAGGCGATACCATTGATGAATGCGGCGCGATAGGAACCGGTCATGTCGAACAGCATGCCGCCCATCCAGCCGCCCAACGCCATGCCGACCAGCGTCGACGATACCGCGAGCCCCACCCGGAAGCCCGCCTCCTTGGGCGGGAAGTACTCGCGCACGATGATGGCGTAGGACGGCACGATGCCGCCCTGGAACAGGCCGAACATGGCGGAGGCGACATAGAGCGAGTTCAGTGAATCGTCGATCAGGTAGAAGACCAGCGCCACGCACTGCAGGGTCGAGCCCAGCAACAGGGTCTTGATGCCGCCGACCCGGTCGGCGATCCAGCCCGAGGCGATGCGGCTGATGATGCCGAAGCCCAGCATCAGCGACAGCATCTCCGCACCGCGGGCCACGCCGTAGCCCAGGTCGGCGCAGTAGGCAACGATGTGGACCTGAGGCATCGACATGGCGACGCAACAGCCGATGCCGGCGACGATCAACACCGCCTGCAGCGCGTTGGGCGAGAGGCCGAGCGAACGCGGCGAATGGGCGGCTGCTCCGGCGCTGCCGTCGGCTGCGTGTCCGAGGGGTGGCGGCCGGCGCAGCACGAAGGCCAGCGGCACCATCACTAGCAGGCAGATCACCGCGGCCATCCAATAGGCGGTGCGCCAGCCATGGTCGCGGATCAGGAATTCGATGATCGGTGGCCAGATCGTGCCGGCCAGATAGTTGCCCGAGGCGGCGATGGCGACGGCCATGCCGCGGCGCTTCTCGAACCAGTGCGATACGTCGGCGACCAGCGGCGCGAAGGTCGCCGCGCCACTGAAACCGATGAGTATCTGCGCGGCGGCGAAGAGGGGGAGCGACGTGGCGGCGGGCGCCACGGCAAAGCCCACCGACAGGCCGATTGCACTCAGCACGGCGGTGATGACGATGCCGCGCTTGTCGACCAGCTTGCCCATGACGACGCCGCCGACGAAGAAGCCGAGTGTGTTCAACGTGTAGGCAAAGGAGATGTCGGCGCGCGACACGCCGAGGTCCTGCTGCACCGAGGGGAGGGCGACGACCAGGCACCACATGCCGATGCCGCCGACCGTGCTCAACGTGACGCTGGCGACGAGACGCCACCAAGCGTAACTCGAATCTACTCCGGACATGGATTTACTCGACGCTCCCGAACAAATTAGCCACCCAGCGCGCCCTGGGTGTTGACGTAGAGCGCGTAGAGCGAGTGGCTCGCGGCCATGAACAGGCGGTTGCGATAGCGTCCGCCGAAGCACAGGTTGGCGCAGCGTTCCGGCAGATCGATATGGCCGATCGGCTTGCCACTGGCATTGAAGATGCGCACGCCGTCGAGCTCGGACGATCCCATGCCCCAGCCGCACCACAGATTACCGTCGACATCGACGCGGAACCCGTCGGGCGAGCCGCCGGGGCCGGCATCGATCAGCACCGAGCCCTTGCCGAGCTTGGTGTCGTTGCCGTCACCCAGCACGTCGTACTTGAGGATGGTGCGATGCGGCTCGGCGCGCGAGGCCACGACGTAGAGCGTCTTCTCGTCGGGCGAGAAGGCGAGTCCATTGGGACCGGCAATATCGTCGGCCATCACGGTGAGCTTGCCGGTCGTGGGATCGAGGCGATAGACGGCCGGCCTGTTCTCGCTCTCCGCCTTGTGGCCTTCGTAGTAACCCAGGATGCCGAACGTCGGATCGGTGAACCAGATCGAACCATCGGACTTCACGACGACGTCGTTCGGCGAGTTCAACGGCTTGCCATTGTAGGAGTCGGCCAGCACGGTGATGGCGCCGTCATATTCGAAGCGCACGACGCGGCGGGCATCGTGCTCGCAGGCGATCAGGCGACCGCGGCGGTCGCGCGTATGGCCATTGGCGTTGTTCGACGGCTTGCGGAAGATCGAGACGGCGCCCGTTTCCTCGTCCCAGCGCAGCACGCGGTTGTTGGGAATGTCGCTCCACAGGAGATAGCGGCCGTCACCGAAATAGACCGGCCCCTCGGCCCAGCGGCAGCCGGTGTAGAGACGCTCGACCGACGCCAGCACCAGCCGGTACTGGTTGAACGACGGATCGAGCACGCGCACCGCCGGATCGGGGTAGCGCTCGCTGGGCTGCCACATCTGGGTTTCCTTCTTCCCTTTGAAAGAAAACACTACAGCCTCGGCGCCGCAGCGAGGGACAAATTTTTCTGGCAGCGGCCCCTACGTCAGTCGTTTTCGATGCCGTAGGCCGTTTTCGCCTGCTCCCTGCTGACGAGGCCCAGCTTGACGTCGCGCTCGACGGCCTCGCGGTCGCGCGTCTTCGGGTCGCCGAAGCCGCCACCGCCCGGCATCTCGACGACCAGGCGTTCGCCCGCCGGAATGGTCTGGAAGCCCTTGGCCTTGAGTTCCTGACCCGACGCCAGGGAGAGCCGGCCGTTGCCGCCCGGCTGGCCACCATCGCGCCCGCGCGCCGGATGCTTGACCCGCTCGAAGGTGGCGAAGATGCCGAAGGGCGCGCCCTTGCGATGCTCGACCTCCATGACCTGGCCGAGGCCACCGCGCTGCTGGCCGGCGCCACCGGAATCCTGGCGGTATTCCTTCTTCCAGACGACCACCGGCGCGATGGTCTCGGTGATCTCGACCGGCACGTTGCGCACGCCGGACGGAAAGGGCGTTGCCGACAGCCCGTCGAGCGTGGGCCGCGCGCCGGCGCCGCCGGAATGGAAGGTCGTCACCATGAAGGGCCGGCTGTTGCCGATCGTACCGGTCATGCCGTGGCCGGCACCGAGCTTCAGGTTCCAGAGATTGCTGGTGCCTTCGGCGGGCACCTGGCCCGGAATCACCTGATGCAGTGCATCGAAGCAGACGTCGGGCAGCATGTGGCCAATCGTGCTGCGCGCGTTCACCGCGGCGGGAAACAGCGCGTTGACGATGGTGTTCTCCGGCGCCGTGACCAGGATCGAGTCGAGCGTGCCGGCATTGTTGGGAATGGTCGGCGCCACGACGCACTTGATGCCGAAGGCCGTATAGGCCTCCGTGTAGCACATCGGCGAGTTGATGCCGTAGATCGACGAGCCCGACGTGCCGGCATAGTCGACCGAGATATGGTCGGCATGGATGGTGACGGCGGCGTGCAGGTCGATCGGTGCATCGTAACCGTCGATCCGCATATGGCCCTTCCAGGTGCCGCGCGGCAGCTTGGCGATGGCGGCCACCATGCCGGCGCGGCTCTTGTCGATGATGTGCATCCCGAGCTCGTCGAGATCGGAGATGCCGTGTTCGGCCATCATGTGGGACAGCCGCTGCTCGCCGATGACGTTGCAGCCGATCAGAGCGTGGATGTCGCCTTCGACCTGCACCGGCTCGCGCACGTTGGCACGCACGATGCGCATCACGCTTTCGTCGATCTTGCCTTCGCGCATCAACGGCAACAGCGGCAGGAACAAGCCCTCGTGGAACACCTGCCGGCCGTCAGGCGATTGGCCGAGGCCACCGATATCGACCACGTGCGTCGTGCAGGAGAAGAGGGCGACCAGCTTGCCGTTGTGGAAGGCCGGTGAGGTGACGACGATGTCGTAGAGGTGGCCGGTGCCCTTCCACGGATCGTTGGTCACATAGGCATCGCCCGGTTTCATGGTCTCGACCGGGAATTCGCGGATGAAATGGATGACGCTGCGCGCCATCGAATTCACGTGGCCCGGTGTGCCCGTGACGGCCTGGGCCAGCATGCGGCCTTCCAGGTCGAACACGCCGGCCGAGATGTCGCCGGCTTCGCGCGCGCTGGTCGAGAAGGCGGTGCGCACCAGGGCACGCGCCTACTCCTCGACGACGGAGAGCAGGCGGTTCCACATCACCTGCAGGCGGATATCCGTTGGAGTGCTCATGCGCGATCCTCCAGTACGATCTGGCTTACGGCATTGAGGCGGGCCGTGAAGCCTCTCGGCACGACGGTGGTCGTGCCATCCTCGACGATCAGCGCCGGCCCGTCGAGCATCATGCCGGGCGTCAGCGCGCTCCGTTCGTGGATCGCGGCCTGCTCGCGCGTGCCGCTGGCCGGATCCAGCACCTCGCGATGGCCCGATGGCGTCGGCGCGGCAAGTGCGGCGATTGCCTTCGCCGGCGCCGGCAGCGGCCGGTCGGTGGCGAGCGACAAGGTCCAGGTCAGCGCCTCGACCTCGAGCTTTGGAATGGCACGGCCGAACACCGTTTCGTAGGTCGCCTCGAAGCGTCGACGCAGCTCTCGTGTTGCGTCGGTGCCGAAGAGCTCGTTGGGAAGAGGCACGGCGATCTCGTGTCCCTGCCCGCGATAGCGCATGAACGCCTGCCGTTGCTCGACAAGTTTTTCGCCCGGCGCGGCAGGCTGCACTACGGCTTCGGCCTCCAGGCGCATCGCGGCGAAGAGTTCGTTCAGCATCTTGGCGTCGAACATGTCGAGGCGCACATGGCGCGTGCGCACCACTTCATAGGCGATCGGTGCGCGCAGGAAGCCGAAGGCCGAGCCGACACCGGCACCGACCGGCACGATCACCCGCTTCATGCCGAGCTTGCGGGCCAGCCGCGCGGCGTGCAGTGGGGCAGCTCCTCCGAAAGCGATCAGGTCGCGATCGGCCGTGTCCTTACCGTTTTCGACGGCATGCACGCGAGCAGCGCTCGCCATCGTCTCGTCGACGATCTCCGCGACGCCGGCCGCCGCGCCCTGCGCATCGGTCTTGAGCGGACCGGCCAGCGACTGCAGCGCTGCCTCGGCCTTGTCGCGATGCAGGGGAATGGCGCCACCCGCAAAACGCTTGGGATCGAGACGGCCGAGCGCAGTATCGGCATCGGTAACGGTGGGCTCGATGCCGCCACGGCCGTAGCTTGCCGGGCCGGGCACGCTACCGGCGGAGTCGGGGCCGACCTGGAGACGACCCAGCGCATCCAGCCGCGCGATCGAGCCGCCCCCGGCGCCGATCTCGACGAGCTCGATGACGGGGATGCGTACCGGCAGGCCGGAGCCCTGAATGAAACGGTAGGCGCGCGCGACTTCGAATTGGCGCGAGCGCTGCAGCTCGAGTTCGTCGAGCAAAGTGAGCTTGGCTGTCGTGCCACCCATGTCGAAGGCAACGGCTTTGCGGGCATCGTTCTCGGCCGCGACGGTGCGCGCCAGGATGGCACCGCCGGCAGGACCGGATTCGACCAGTCGCACCGGATAGCGTCGCGCGGTTTCTACGGTGGTGATGCCGCCCGACGACATCATGAGCAGCAGCGGTCCAGCGATGCCTTCGCGCTTCAGATCGGTTTCGAGCTGGCCGAGATAGCCCGCCATGCGCGGCAGCACATAGGCGTTGGCGATGGTCGTCGAGGTGCGTTCGTATTCGCGGATCTCGGGACAGACTTCGCAGGACAGCGAGATCGCCACGCCCGGCAACTCTTCGGCCAGGATTGCGCCGGTGCGGCGCTCGTGCGCCTCGTTGGTGAAGCTGTGCAGGAAGCAGACGGCGACGGCTTCGACCTTCTCCTTCCGGAGTTCGGCCGCAACGGCACGCACGGCCGTCTCGTTGAGGGCGAGCAGGACAGCGCCATCGGCGGCGACACGCTCGGGCACACCGAAGCGCAGGTCGCGTGAGACCAGCGGCTCGGGTCGTTCCATGTAGATGTCGTACTGCTCGAAGCGATGCTCCCAGGCCATCTCGAGCGAATCGCGGAAGCCCTCCGTCGTCACCAGCGCCGTGCGTGCGCCCTTGCGTTCGATCAGCGCATTGGTGGCGAGCGTCGTGCCGTGCACGACCAGGGTGACATCGCCCGGCCGGCATTTCGCTTCGGCGAGGATCGCCCGCACGCCCTCCAGCACGGCGCGCTCCGGCGCATCGGGCGTCGTCAGGATCTTGGTGGCATGGGCTGCTGTGCCGGTTTCCAGCACGACATCGGTGAAAGTGCCGCCGATATCGACGGCCAGACGCGCGGACATTATTCGTCGAGCTTGATGTTGCCCTTGCGCACCACGTCGCCCCAAGTGACGGAGTCGCGCTTCAGGAAGGCCACGTAATCGGCCGGGGACAGCACGGCTGGGGTAAGGCCGTTCTCGTCGTACTTCTTCTTCACGTCGGGCTCGGCCAGCACCTTGGCGACAGCGGCATTGAGCCGGTCGACGATCGGCTTGGGCGTGCCGGGAGGTGCTGCGAGGCCGTACCAGTTCTCCGCTTCGTAGCCTTTCACCGCTTCGGCCATGGCCGGCGTGTCGGGCAGAACGGGCCAGCGCTCGGGCGAGGTGACGGCCATGGCGCGTGCCTTGCCGCTGCGGATCAGGCCAAGCGTCGCGGGATCGCCGAAATAGGCATCGACGATGCCGGCCGCGAGATCGTTCAGTGCGGGCCCCGTGCCGCGATAAGGCACATGCACCATCTTGAGCCCGGACATCTGCGTGAAGAGTTCACCCGCGAGATGCTGGCTGGTGCCGATGCCGCCGGATGCCCAGCGCAGCTCCTGGCGTTTCGCCAGCTCCATGAACTCCGGAAGCGTCTTCGCCGGCAGCTCGTTGCGCACGGCTACGATGAAAGGCATGCGCACCAGCCGCGTGATCTGCGCCAGCGCCTGCGGATCGTAGGGCATCTTCGCCCGCAGATGCGGGCCCGCGGTGAGCGTGCCGGCGCCGGTGAGCGAGAGCGTGTAGCCGTCGGGCGGGCTGTGCGACATCGCTTCGACGCCGATGATGCCGCCGGCACCGCCCTTGTTTTCGATCACGATGGTCTGGCCGAGTTCCTTGGACAGCGGCTCCATCATGAGCCGCGCTGTCAGGTCGACGCCGCCGCCAGGTGGGAAGGGGACGATGATCTTGATCGAGCGCTCGGGATACTTGCCCTGCGCCATAGCGCCGCGCGCAACGAACGGTGCCGCGAATGCCGCGGCCAACAACTGTCGACGAGAACTACGCATAACGATCCCTTCTTGCGCCCCGTTGCGAGCTTGACAGGCGGGCATCGTTACTTCAACACTTTACCAATTGGTTAACTATATATCGGAAGGCGAATTCCCATGGCGAAAACATATGCCGGTGGCTGCCATTGCGGCGCCGTTCGCTTCGAGTGTGACCTCGATGCTGCTGCCGAGACCAGCCGTTGCAGTTGTTCGATCTGCGCCAAAGGCCGATTCTGGAAAACAATTGCAAAGAAGGATGCTTTTCGCCTCGTGAAGGGCGCCGACATGCTGACGGAGTACGGTTTTGGCAGCGGCATTATCCATCACTGCTTTTGCCGGCAGTGCGGCATCAAGCCCTTCGGCCGCGGCAACATGGAAGCGCTGGGCGGCGTCTTCTACGCCGTCAACGTGGCTTGCCTAGACGGCGATGCACCGCTGCAGTTCGCGGCGCACGAAATCGTCTTTCAGGACGGCGCGAACAACGACTGGTCACGGCCACCCGCCGAGACGCGTCACCTCTGAGCTAGAGTGCCACTTTCTTGAACACTTCGACGAAGCGATCGACATCCTGCTCGTCGTTGTAGACGTGCGGGCTGATCCTGAGACGGCCGAGCCGCGGCGCAGCGTAGACATTCTCGGCCGCGAGCTTCTGCGGCAAGTCCGCCGCCATGCCCTTGGGGAACTGCAGGCTGAGCACATGCGGGGCGCGCAGCTTCTTGTCGATCACATGCACGCCGGTGTTGGCGAGCCCGTCGGCCAGTCGGTCGGTCAGCATGGAGAGCCGCGCCGAAATCGGCTCGTTACCCCAGCCCGCCATCATCTCCATGCCGAGAGCGGCCATCTCCATGGAAATGAAATGGTCGCGTTCACCCATGTCGTAGCGCCGCGCACCGTCGGCATAGGCAAGATCGCGGAAGTAGATCGTGTCTTCGGCGGCGACCGCCTTGCGCGCCGGCGCCGTCTGTTCCAGCGGCACACCTTTTTGATGCCGCTTCGCGACGTACATGAAAGCACGGCCATAGGGGCCCAGCACCCACTTGTAGGTCGGGAAGATCAGGAAGTCGGGATCGAGCGCCTTCACGTCGATACGGCGGATGCCGACATCGTGCGTGGCATCAACCAGCAGCGCCGAGCCTTTGGCCTTCGCAGCCTTGGCAATGCGCGGCATGTCGAGCGCTCCGCCATCGGACCAGTGCACCGAAGAGATCGAGACGAGGCCGAGCGGTGCGGTATCCTTGCGCTCGATCGCTTCGAGGACGGCCGACGTCCAGTCACCATCGGCCGGCTGCTTCACGGTCTCCACGGTGAAGCCTGCGGCTTCGGCCCGGCTCATCCATTCCAGGACAGGTGAGGTGTGGTCGTCCTGCAGCACCAGCACGCGACTGCCGCGCGGGATCGACATTACCTTGCCCGCAGTGGAAACGCCGTAGCCCACGGACGGTATGAGCGCGACATCGACAGGGTCCGCACCGACCAGCGCGGCGGCTGCTTTGCGTGCCCGTTCATACTGCTCGCTCTGGAAAGTGCCGGCGAGTTTCCACGGCTGGCCTTTGCGTCCCACGGCAGCGCGTCCTGCGTCCTGCACGGCGATTGGCAGCGGACTCCACGAGGCTGCATTCAGGAAACAGACATCGCGCGGAATATCGAACAGGGCGCGCTGGCAGGGAAGCATGGACCAAGTCTCCGATGGTTCGCAGATCGTGAGACTAGCGCGGCTTCCTCATTACCTGCCATGTAATTGAGAGCAGGACTTGCGGCGCGCATCTTCACTTCATGAGACCCAAGGAGGGTTTAGAATGAGCGTCCAGTCCCGCAACAGCTTCGTTCATCAGCCGCACAGCTTTGCCACGCCGGCCACCCCGCGACTGACCCTGTCCGCACGCATGGCAGCGATGCTTGTCCTGTGGCGCGGGCGCATTGAAGCACGGCGTTATCTGGCCGAACTCGACGCGCGCAGCCTGCGCGATGCAGGTATCTCGCCGGCGGCTGCAGCCTATGAGTGCGGCAAGCCGTTCTGGCAAAAGATGGGGACGCTCCGTTAGCTAGTTTCGACATCCGCCACATTCTCGCCACACGATCGAGGCTTTTTCGGGAACTAGCCCGGTTCCGAGACGTTGTTCCGTCGCGCGCAAGGCGCGGCCGCTCGCTCGGGACGGTCCCCGAACGCGGCGTGTAGCGGTCAAAGGCCCTTCGCGCCCCAATGGCAAAGCTGGCGCAGAGGGGTTTAGATGCCACCAGATTTCGATCGTATGACCGCACTATTCCTCGATCTCGACGGAACGCTCCTCGAGATCGCGGCGACGCCTGAGACGGTGGTGGTGCCGCCTTCGCTTCCGGCGTTGCTGGAAAATCTTCGCGCATTGTTGAGCGGTGCGCTGGCGATCGTCAGTGGCCGGTCAATCGTCACCATCGACCAGCTCCTGAAGCCGTTCAAAAGTGCCGCTGCCGGAGAGCACGGTGTTGGATTGCGCTTCAATGACGGTACCACCGAGGAGATGTCGGAGGGGCTTGCGGTGCCGGAATCCTGGCGCGATTCACTCAAAGCGCTGACGGAGCGGTGGCCGGGCATCCTCGTCGAGCCCAAGCAGCACGGATTTGCGGTTCACTATCGCCTGGCGCCCGAGCGCCATGACGATGTGTGGAAGGCCGTGCGTGCCCTCGTGCCGGACGATCACCCCTTGTTCAGGCTCATCCCGGCCCGCGAGGCCGTCGAGATCGGCCCGCGTGCGACATCGAAAGGTGTCGCGGTCGAGCGACTCATGGCGGACGGTCCCTTCCGTGGCCGTCGGCCGATCTTCATTGGCGACGATTTCACCGACGAAGCCGGCATGAGTGCGGCCCGCCGCTTCGGCGGCGAGGGTTTGCGCGTTGCCGACGAGTTCAAGGGCGATCCGGCTTTGGTGCGCGGTTGGCTCGCGGGCAATGCGGAGCGCCTGAACGGCGGCCCGCGGCCGGAGCGGTTGTCGGCCGGAGCCGCGGCATGAGCAGCCTCGACCTGGGAGTGATCGGTAACTGCTCCATTGCGAGCCTGATCGATCGTAGCGGCCGCCATGTGTGGCACGGGCTGGGCAGGCTCGACGGCGATCCGGTGTTCAACGCCCTGCTGGGTGGCAATGACCCGCAGACCGGCTTCATGGACGCCGCTGTCGAAGGTGCCAAGGAAAGCCGCCAACGCTACATCCCCAACACGGCCATCCTGGAAACCAACATCGAGGGCTCAGGCGGCTCGATGCGCATTCTGGATTTCGCGCCGCGCTTCCGGCGGTTCGGCCGCATGTTTCGGCCGCCCATGCTGATCCGGCGCCTGGAGCCCGTGGCGGGAAGGCCGCGCGTGACGCTGCGCCTGAGGCCGAGTTTCAACTACGGCGCACAGAAAGCCCAAGTCACGGTCGGCAGCAATCATATCCGTTACTATGGCGATACGTCGGTGCTACGTCTTACGACCGATGCGTCGCTGAACTATGTGCTGCACGAGACGGAATTCTCGCTCGACCGGCCGGTGACCCTGATCGTCGGGGCCGATGAAAGCATTCCAGATAGCGTCGATGTGCTGTCGCGCTCCTTCCTCAGCGAAACCGAGAGTTATTGGCAAGGCTGGGTGCGCGACCTCAACATCCCGTTCGATTGGCAGGTCGCGGTGATCCGTGCGGCGATCACGTTGAAACTCTGCAGCTACGAAGATACGGGCGCGGTGCTCGCCGCACTCACCACGTCGGTGCCGGAGGCAGCAGGCACGGTGCGCAACTGGGACTACCGTTTCACTTGGCTGCGCGATGCCTTCTTCACCGTGACGGCGCTCAACCGCCTTTCGGCGACGCGCACCATGGAAAGTTACGTGCGCTTCATCGTCGACGTGGTCGAGGCCGGCAGCACGCGGGCCGAAGCTCACAACGTGGCGCCGCTGTTTCCAATTGCGCCCGGCACAGACACCATGGAGCGGCTGATCACCTCGTTGCCGGGGTATCGCGGCTACGGACCGGTACGCATCGGCAATGCCGCGGTGGGCCAGAAGCAGAACGACGTCTACGGCTCGATGGTTCTGACGGCGGCGCAGATGTTCTGGGACGAACGCCTGCCGCGCCAGGGCGATGTCGAGCTGTATCGGCAGCTCTGCATCGTCGGCAACGAGGCGCATCGTGCAGCGCTGACGCCCGACGCCGGACTGTGGGAATATCGCGAGCGCGAGGAGGTGCACACATTCTCTGCCGCCATGTGCTGGGCGGCCCAGCACCGGCTCGGGCTGATCGCCCGGCGCGTCGGCTTCGATGCGGAATCGCGCGAGTGGCTCGCGAAGGCAGGCGTGTTGCGCCAGGAGATCCTGCAGCGAGCCACGACGCAGGAGGGCTGGTTGTCGGGTGTCTTGGATCGAGACATGGCCGACGCTTCGAGCCTGGTGTTTCCCGAGATCGGCCTGGTGCGTTCCGACGATCCGCGCTTCCACGCCACGCTCGACATGGTGAGCCGCAAGCTGATGCGGAATGGCTTTTTGATGCGCTACGTCGAGGCCGACGATTTCGGTCAACCGTCCAATGCCTTCTTGCTTTGTACCTTCTGGTACATCGATGCGCTGGCAAGCGTTGGCCGACGCGAGGAGGCACTCGAACTGTTCAACAACCTTTTGGCCAGACGCAATCACGTCGGGCTTCTATCCGAGGATGTCGATCCGCGGACCGGCGAGCTGTGGGGCAACTTCCCGCAGACCTACTCGCAGGTCGGGCTGATCCTGTCGGCAATGCGGCTCTCCAGGAGCTGGGAGGAGGGGCTATGGCACGCCTCGTAATCGTCTCCAATCGCGTTCCGATTCCCAAGGCAAGAGGGGCTACGGCGGGTGGCCTGGCGGTCGCCCTGCGCGACCTGCTGACGCCCGGCACGATGTGGTTCGGCTGGAGTGGGCGGCTTTCGGCCGATCCATCGCTGCAGCCGGCGATCGTCGAGGCGCGCGGTGTGACCTATGCCACTGTCGACCTCACGGCCGAGGCGCATCGCGGCTTCTATGTCGGCTTCGCCAATGGCGCGTTATGGCCATTGCTGCATTTCAGGCTGGGCCTGATGCATTTCCGTCGCGAGGATTATGAGGGCTATCTCGCTGTTAATCGCGTCTTCGCGACGTCATTGGCGTCGGTCCTTCAGCCCGACGACACGGTGTGGGCGCACGACTATCACCTGATCCCCTTTGCCCGCTTGTTGCGCGAGCAGGGCTTCAACGGCCGGCTGGGCTTCTTCCTGCATGTGCCGTTCGCACCGCCGTCGATGCTGGAGGCGATGCCGGTGGCGCGCGAGCTGGTGGCGGATCTCTGCGCCTACGATCTCGTGGGCTTCCAGACCGAGGAGCATGCGCGCGACTTCCGAGACTGCGCGCAACGCATGCTGGGGGCGGCGGTCGATGGCGAATGGATCCGGCTGAACGGCCGGCGGCTGCGTGTCTTCGCCGATCCGATCGGGATCGACGCCCAGTCGTTCGCCCAGGAGGCAGAGCGGTCCGCTGGCGACAAGCTGGTGCAACGCGTCTTCGGCAGCCTGTCGGGCCGTGCGCTCGCCATCGGTGTCGACCGCATGGACTATTCCAAGGGCTTGCCGCATCGCTTCGAGGCGTTCGGGCGGTTGCTCGAGAAGCACCCCGAGCACAAACGCAAGATCCACTTTCTGCAGATTTGCCCGCGCTCGCGCGAAGAGGTCGACGAGTATCGCAAGCTGCGCGTTGAACTCGACCGGCTGGCCGGACGCATCAACGGTCGGCATTCTGACTTCGACTGGACGCCGTTGCGTTATTCCACACGCACGGCGCCGCGTGCGACCTTGGCGGGCCTCTATCGCATCGGCCGCATTGGCGTCGTGACGCCCTTGCGCGATGGTATGAATCTGGTGGCCAAGGAGTTTGTGGCAGCTCAATCTGATGAAGATCCGGGCGTGCTGGTGCTGTCGCAGTTCGCCGGCGCCGCGCAGGAGCTCACGGAGGCGTTGATCGTCAATCCGTTCGACCCCGATGCCATCGCCGACGCCATGAACATGGCGCTCATCATGCCGCTAACCGAGCGCAGGGAGCGCCATATCGCGTTGAAGGAGAAGGTGATGCGCACGACGGCAGAGGCTTATTGCCGGCGTTTCATAGACGCTCTCGAGGCACGGCCGATCACCCAGGCGGCGGCCGTGGCGGCAGCCTAGGTGTCGACGTCGAAGGCCGGTGGATAGACGACCCGTCCGCCTGCGCCGGAGAGAGCGCCGGGCACCAGTTCGAGTGCCATGAACGCCTCGCCCGAATAGGGCGCGGCGAGGGGTTCAGCGAGTGCTGCGGAAAAGCCGAAGCGTGGATAGTAGTCGGGATGACCGAGTACGATCACCGCCCACCATTCGCGCTGGCGTGCTAGGGCGAGGCCATGGCGGATCAGCTCGCTGCCGATGCCATGGCGTTGTCGACTGGGAAGGACAGCCATCGGCGCCAAGGCGAGAGTCGGTATCATCTCTTCGCCGAATGTAACCTTGAGTGCGCTGAACAGAATGTGACCGACGATTTCGCCCGCTTCGACCGCGACGAGTTCGATGACAGCCAGCCGCGCGTTACGCAGCTCCTCGACGATCCTCCCTTCGATCGGGCCACCAAAGGCAGCGTCGTTCAGTCGACGGATCGCCTCGTCATCGGCCGGTTCGCGTTCGCGGATCACCACATCGTGGCCGCGGCCCGGCCTGCCCATTCGCGGTCGTACTTCTCGCCGCCGACTCTGTCTTGGCTAAGTGCTGCCAGGATCTGGCCAGCACTGGGCAGGGACTTGGGATCGACGTGGCGCTCAGGATTCCAGAGCTCGGAGCGCACCAACGCACGGGCGCACTGGAAATAGACGGCATCGACCTCGATCACGGTCACGGAACGCGGCGCCTTCTCCTCGACTGCAAAGGACTCGAGCAGACCGGGCTCGACGCTGAGATGAGCGCGGCCGTTCACGCGCAGTGTGTTACCGATGCCTGGGATCATGAACAGCAGTGCTACTTTGGGATCGCGCACGATGTTGCGCAGCGAATCGATCCGGTTGTTGCCGCGCCGGTCGGGCAGCATCAGCGTCTTCTCGTCGTACACGCGCACGAAGCCGGGCTTGTCGCCTCGCGGCGAGCAATCGAGCCCTTCAGGACCAGAGGTCGCCAGGGCGGCATAAGGCGAGGCTTCGATGTAGGCGCGGTAGTGCGGCGTGATCCAGTTCACTTCCTTGACGGTCGACGCTTCGGCTGGCTTGCCGTAGATCGCTTCGAGTTGGGCTTCCGTCTTCAGAATGTCGGACATGGGGTTATGAACTCCACTGCGCAGATGACGAGCCGAGGGGCTCGGCGGGCCTGGCAAAATAGGCGGGTGTGGTGCCGAGCTGGACGACCGGTTTCAGGTGGCGCAGACGGCCGAGCGGGCCGACGCTTTCGGTGAGGAGCGGCGAGAGTTCGCCCTCGGGAAGTTCGGCGATGCCCTTCGTGGCGTCGACGGTGCCGAGGTTCGCGAGCCAGTGCGCGACCTGGACCAGCGACACGCGCACCAGCCAGGAACCACCCTGCTCGACCCGGCGCGCCAGCGCGACCATGGCGCCCAGGGCGGCAAGATAGCCGGCAATATAGTCGAGCGCCTGCACCGGCATGTTGCGCGGCTTATCGAGCGAGCCCTGTGTGGCGGCGAGGCCCGTGACGTTCTGCACGATCGAGTCGAAACCGCGCCGAGACGCCCACGGGCCTTCATGGCCATAGGCGCAGAGGCTGACGCAGACGATGCCGGGCCGGAGCGCCGCGACCTGTTCCGGCGAAAAGCCGCGGCCGGCCAGCGTGCCGGGCCGATAGCCTTGCGTGAAGATGTCGGCCTCGCCGAGCAGCGCTCTCATCGTCTCGACACCGGCCGGGGTGAGGAGGTCGATCCAGGCGCAGCGCTTGCCGTGGCCGGTGTCCATCAGCAACTCGGATTGATAGGGCAGGTGGGGGGCCGCCACGTGCAGCACGTCGGCGCCATTCTCTGCCAGCACGCGGCCGCTGGTTGGCCCGGCCAGCACGCGCGTGAGATCGAAGGCGCGCACGCCGGAAAGCGGACGGTCGCCCTTTGGCAAGGGACGCGCCGGCGCCTCGCCGATCTTCACGATGTCGATCAGCGGCAGCTTGGAAATCGCGACGCCGTGCGGATGGGCGTTCCATTCCTGGCGGCTGCGCGTCAGGCCGCCGACACAGCCGCCCGCCGCAATCGCTTCTTCGATCGCCAAGCCGTCCCATGTGGCGACGGCTTCGGCCAGCGCCTCGCGTGTCTCGCCATTGGCGCCGGCGATGCGCAGGGCACCCGCGCGGTGATGCGGATGGTTGGTGTGGATGAACATGTGCCGGCCGTCGCGCGTCGGGTAGTGGCCGGTGAGGGGATCCCACGAGACGGGCTTTTCGCCATTGCGCAGCACATAAGTGTTGGAGCGTAGCGAAGCCGCTGCCGCGTGCGTGTCGACGCTGACCGACTGCGGCGCGCCGGTCCTCAGTCTCCAGAGATCGGAGACGGCAAGACCGACCGCGCCGAGCGCGGCCGATCCCGCCTGGCCGATCCGCCAGGGCGTGGCGAATATCGGATCGCCACTGCCGGTGATCGAGAGCCGATCGTCGCCACGCTTCTCACGACCGAGCTGGCGCAGGATGGAGTAGGCGAGATCGGCGCTCATGTGAAAGTCCCCTTACGCAGACGCCATGATCTTGGTCAGCAACGCCATCAGCTCCTGCGGGCAGGTGATGTGCGGATTGTGGCTGGCGTCCATCTCGTCGCAGGTCCAGCCGGCCTCGCTACGGGCACGATCGGCGAACTGGCGGAACGCATCGCCCGGCATGTTGCGCTTGGCGTAGATGAAGTGGCGTGGCGGTGAAGCCTCCTTCGATTCGAGCTTGATCTTCTGCTCGAAGGTCTTGATCGGCTGCGGCCGGCGGCGCGGACTCGCCCAGGCGACATCTTCGGGAGCGGTGTCGGGCGGCATCGGGTTGACGGGCAGCTTCCAGCCGTCACCGTCCTTTTCAGCACCTTTGCGCATGTTGCCCTCGGCCTTGGGGCCGACGAGGTCGAACAGGCTCTGGCCATCCTTCGGCACGAAGGCGTCGAGATACACGATGCGTGCAATCCGGCCGCCGGCCTTGTCGGCGACCCCCGTCGCGACCATGCCACCATAGGAATGACCCAGCAGGACCACGTCTTTCAGGTCCTCGAATTCGAGAACGCCGACGACATCCTGGATGTGTGTCGACAGATCGACTGCAGGCGCAGCGAGGTGGGCACGGGCGCCGAGGCCGGTATAGGTCGGCGAGAAGAACTCATGCCCGGCGGCGCGTAGCAGGGGGCGCATCTTCTTCCACGCCCATGCCGCCGACCAGGCGCCATGCGCCAGAACGATGTTTGCCATGCTTCTTCTACCTCCCGCTGGTGAGCCAACTTCTTCAATGCTATTACGACTTACTCGCAATGAATGCTCATCCAACCATAGCACTTGGCGCTGCCCGCGTGGGCTTTCGCGGCCGCATACATGCAATCGATGCAGAGCGTGGCGGCGCAGGTCTGCCCGCCGCCGAACTCGAACGTCGTCTGCTCGAACTGGGCTTCGTCGAAGGCGCCAATGTCGAGCTTCTGCATCAGGGCCTGTTCGGCGGCGATCCCATCGCCGTGCGTATTGCCAACACCACCATCGGGCTGCGCCGTCGCGAGGCGATGGCGATCCTCGTGAGTGCGGAGATCTAAGTCTTGTCCGATGTATCGTCTTCGCTTCCCTCACCCGTCATCGCACTGGTCGGCAATCCCAACTGCGGCAAGACGGCGCTGTTCAATGCCCTGACAGGCAGCCGCCAGAAGGTTGCCAACTATCCGGGTGTGACGGTCGAGAAGAAGGTCGGGCCACTCGTCACGCCGGCCGGCCGTACCGTGCGCATCGTCGACCTGCCCGGCACCTATTCGCTGCGTGCGCGTTCGCCGGACGAAGAAATCACACGCGACGTTGTGCTGGGTCGTGCGCAGAAGGACGTGACGCCCGACCTGATCGTTTGCGTCGGCGATGCCTCGAACCTTCGTTTGGCACTGCGGCTGGCGCTCGAACTGAAGCAGGTCGGTCGTCCCGTCATGCTGTCGCTCAACATGATGGATATCGCGCGCCGCCGCGGCATCGAGATCGACGCGGATCGCCTGTCGCGCGAGCTGGGTGTGCCGGTGGTGAGCTCGGTCGCCGTGCGCCGCAGCGGCACCGACGCACTGCTGGCAGAGATCGATCGCCAGATTGCAAAGCAGCAAGCCGCCGGGACATCCGAGTGGCGTGCGCCGGATGCCGGCGCCCTGCGTGGCGCCCAGCGCGAAGCCGACCGCATCCTCGCGGCGGTGGTGCGCGGACCGGGTAACCCCGACAGCCTGACCAGCCGCGTCGACAAGGTTCTTCTGCATCCTGTCGCCGGCCTGGTCATCCTGCTCGCGATTCTCTTCGTGATGTTCCAGGCCGTGTTTGCCTGGGCAGAACCCGGCATGGACGCGATCGAGGCCGGATTTCAGTGGCTAGGCGGCCTCGTCGAGCACTTGCCTCTGCCGGACTTGGTGAAGAGCTTCCTGAAGGACGGGTTGATCGGTGGCGTTGGCAGCGTGATCGTGTTCCTGCCGCAGATCGTGATCCTCTTCTTCTTCATCCTCGTGCTCGAGGATCTGGGCTACATGGCGCGCGCGGCCTTCCTGATGGATCGCATCATGGGCGGCGCCGGCCTGCATGGGCGCGCCTTCATTCCGCTGCTCTCGTCCTTTGCCTGCGCCATTCCCGGCATCATGTCGACGCGTGTCATCGATGATCGGCGCGATCGCCTGACGACCATCCTGGTGGCGCCGTTGATGACCTGTTCGGCGCGTATCCCTGTCTACACGCTGATCATTGGCGCCTTCATTCCCGCCCGTGAAGTCTGGGGCTTCGTCGGCCTGCAGGGATTAGTGATGTTCGGGCTCTATACGTTCGGCATCGTCGGCGCACTCACCGTGTCGTTCGTGATCAAGCGCCTGATCTGGCAGGGCAAGCCGGGTGAGCCGTTCATGCTCGAACTTCCCGACTACAAGATGCCGCAGGCGAGAAGCCTGGCCATCGGCCTGTGGACGCGGGCGATGATCTTTCTGAAGCGCGCCGGCACGATCATCCTGTCCATGATGGTGCTTATCTGGGTGCTCGCTTCCTTTCCACAGCCTCCGGAAGGCGCGACCGACCCGGCCATCGACTACAGCTTTGCGGCAATGATCGGCTCGGCGATCCAGCCACTCACGGCGCCGCTCGGCTTCAACTGGCAGATCAACGTTGCGCTGATCCCCGGCATGGCGGCACGCGAGGTCGCGGTCGGCTCGCTGGGGACCATCTATGCCATCAGTGGCGGCGAGGAGGCGGCGGACCAGATCGGTCAGGCGCTGAGCAGCCAATGGAGCCTCGCCACAGCGCTCGCCTTCCTCGCCTGGTACGTATTCGCTCCGCAGTGCGCTTCGACCCTGGCCGTGATCCGCCGCGAGACCGGTGGCTGGAAATGGATGTGGATCACCTTCTTCTACATGCTGGCGCTGGCCTACATCGCCGCATTGGTGACCTATCAGGTTTCGCGCGCCTTGGGTGCGGGATAGGGCAATGGCAACCGGCCCGAAACCGCAGCGCCGCACCGTGCGCTACTGGTTGCTCCAGCTTCATCTCTGGATTGGGCTGATCCTCTTGTTACCGCTCGTCATGATGGGCGTGACGGGCGCCGTGCTGGTCTACGCGCACGACATCGAACATCTGCTGGGACAGGGCGAGCCCGACGCCAAGACGGCGGGGGAATGGCGCTCGCCGGCCGAGCTGATCGAAGCGGCGAAGGCCGCGACGACCGATCCCGGCCGCATTCCAATTGCCGTGCGCTGGCCGACGGAGTTCGGCGAACCTGCGGCCGTTCGGCTGTCGCGCCCTGGCATGGCAAACGAACGTCCGCAGTTCCGCGGTCAACAAGGTCAACAAGGTCAACAAGGTCAACAAGGTCAGCAAGGCAGCGGAGGGCCGGGCGGTGGGCAGCAGGCCGGTGGTCAGCCTCAAGGCGCACAGGCGCAGGGACGTGTCCCGACGCAGAGCCCCTTCGCCGGCAGTCTCCAGATCCTGATCGATCCGGTATCGCTACAGATCATCGAGACGCAGCAGGCGATGACCGGCTGGGTTCGCTTCTTCCACGACCTGCACGGCCATCTCCTTATTCCTGGCGGGCTGGGCCGTGAATTGGTCGGCTGGCTCGGCGTGGCGCTCCTCGTGCTGGGCTGTTCCGGTCTCTATCTCTGGTGGCCGCGGCCGGGCCAGTGGAAAGCCGCTTTCATGGTGCGCCGCAAGGCCAAGGGGCTGCGCCTCAACCGCGAGCTGCACGGCGCCGTGGGCATCTGGAGCCTCGTGATCTTCATGCTGGTGAACTTCACCGGCGTCTATCTCGCCTTCCCGCAGCAGATCTCGGCCGCCGTGAACAGCGTCTGGCCGGGCCGCGACATGCGCGCGGCGATGTTCCAGGCACGGCTCGAGCCGATGCGCGGCACGCCGGCAATGGACGTCAACGAGGCGGTCGAACTGGCCAAGTCGCGCGTGCCCGATGCGCGCTTCCTGAACGCCTTCCTGTCGATCCGCCCCGATCAGGCGATGCGTATCGGTTTCATCCGGCCGGGCCATGAGACAGGTGCACCGGTCATCACAGTGATCGTCGATCCCTATCGCAAAACGGTAGTCGACGTCTTCGATCCCAGGACCATGTCGACGGGCGAGACCATCGTGGCCTGGCAGCGAGGGCTGCACTACGGCATCGGCCTTGGCGGGATCTACAAGTTCCTGGTGTTCGTGTCGGGCGTGATCATCCCGATCTTCGCCGTCACGGGCTTCCTGATGTGGTGGATCAAGCGCCGTAACCGCCGCGCGGGCGAGAAGGCGAAGCAGGCGATCCTGGCGGCGGCCGCGGCGAAGGCCGCCGACTAGCGCGGACGTTGCTGTTGCGGCGGCGCCAGGTCGTAGAGCGTCAGCAGACGGCGTGGCTCGGGCGGCAGAGAACGCCATAGGGCCGAATCGACCGGCTTGCCGTTTCCGATCACCCAGGCTTCGAAATCGGCGGGCCGTCGCGCCGTTCCCAGCAGGACGTACCGCACCTCGCCGCGCTGAACGCGGGCGGCAAATGCCTCGACGCTCATGATCGGATCGTTGCCGAGGTAGCCGCCGAACGCGAGCACCGGCTCGCCGGTGCGGATGATAAGCGGCGCCGCCAACAGAGCCGTCGGTGTGGCGGCGAGAAAGCGCGCCGTGCCGCGACGCTCCTTCAGGAAGGCGATCAGCTTGGGATCGTCGGTCAGCGAGCGGTAGGTGCGCGACAGGATCGGGCCGCGGCCGTCGTCGCTGCCGAGCCAGCGCGGTAGGCTGGCCGAGGGCAGGGTGAGATTGCCCGGCGAGAAGATCGGACTGAGTGCCCAGAAGACCGGCAGGATCGACAGGGCAATGGCGCCGATGACTGCCGGCGGCCGTTTGGCTCGGAAGAGAGTCCCGGCGGCGGCGAGCAGCGCCACGGCGGGAAAGCCCATCCACGGGCTGAGCCAGCCCAAGGTTCCGGCGGTGATGTAGGCCTGCCAGAGCGCGGTCGCCGCCAGAGCCGGGGCAAGATAGGTCGGCCCGCGTCGCCACAGCTCGTAGCAGCCGACACCGGCAAGAGCAGCAAGGGGCGGCGCCAAAGTGACGAGATAGTAGATGTGAAAGATACCGCCGGCGGCGCTGTAGACGATGCCGTAGGTCAATGCCCAAACCGACCAGAGCGCAACGGCTGCCGGTCGACGGCGCCACGCGAAGACGGCACCCAGGAGCGCAAGCGGCAGCGTCCAGGCGAACTGGCCGGCGAGCATGGGCTCTGCAAGCCGCAGGGGGCCGGTAGGGACGGCGTCGTAGGCGACGAAGCGGCGAGGCTGTGCTGCCTCAGGCCTCTCGGGGGCTGTACGCACAAAGCGCTCAAGTCCGTTGTGCCGAACGATCAGCTCCAGCATCGAATTGCTCTTGCTGCTGCCGGCGACTGGTCGGTGTTCCGGTGGCGTTAGGTCGAAGGCAACGGCCCATGACAGGGCGACGATGGCGAAAGTGGCGGCACCAGCCGCCAGCCAGCCCAGCCGCTGCCGCCAGTCGAGCGTGCCATCGAGCCACCATCCGACCAGGAGCGCAGGGCCGCAGACCAGCGCGGCCAGCATTTTGACGTTGAAAGCCAAGCCAAGCGCTGCCATGGCGAAGACGAAGGAGAGGCCGCGTCCGCGCAAGGCGAGCCATGCCGCCAGCAGCAGGAAGAGTACCAGCCAGGAGTCGGTGTTGTTCGACCGGTCCACTGCGACAGCAATGGGCGTGAGTGCGAGCAGGAGGGCGGCGAGGAACGCCGCAGTTCGGCCGAAGCGCCGTACCAACGCATAGACGAGGGCCACCGAGGCGATGCCTGCCAATGCCTGCGGCAGGTGGATCGCCCAGCCGCTGTAGCCCAGCAGCCGCGCCGAGATGGTCTGAATCCAGAAGGCGAGCGGCGGCTTGTCGAGGGAGACGAGACCGGCCGGATCGAAGGCGTTGTAGAAGAAGAGATGCAGCCCCTGCAGCATGCTGCGCACGCCGGCGGCGTAATACTCGTTGCCGAAGCCGTTGGTTTCGAGCCGCCACAGCCGGAGGATCGCCGCGAGCGCGAGGATGGCAGCCAGTACCGCCATCTCTGTTCGTCGCCCGATCCTCATCATCTCCGCATCATCACCATCGTTGTTGTCCGAAAGGGCTTACGCAGGAGGCGGTGCGATCATCCTCCTACGTGGGCAGCGGGCCTTTGAAGACGAAGAAGGCGCCGGCGCAGATCAGCAAGAAGCCGACCATGTGATTGAGCGTGAAGCGTTCGCCGAGATAGAGCACCGAGAAGACGGCGAAGACGCTGAGCGTGATCACCTCCTGCATGGTCTTCAGCTCGGCGGCCGAATAGGCCGCGTGTCCCCAGCGATTGGCCGGCACGGCGAAGCAATACTCGACGAAGGCGATGCCCCAGCTCGCCAACACCACCAGCCACAAGGGCCTGTCGGTGAACTTCAGGTGCCCGTACCAGGCAAACGTCATGAAGACGTTGGAGATCAACAACAGGACGATAGGCGCGATGGCGGGGGGGAGCCAGGTCATTGCTTTGCGTTACTCCGCTTTGATGCCGAGTTTCTTGATCAGAGGGACGACGGTCTTGTCCTCGGCATCGAACATGGCCGCGGTCTCCTGCGGCGTGGTGGGATAGGCTTCGGCCGTGAGCTCGGCAAAACGCTGCACGACGGCCGGGTCCTTCAGCACCTTGACCATCGCGTCGTTCAGCTTTGCCACGACCTCGGGCGGCATCTTGGCCGGGCCGAACAGGCCAGTGAAGGTGGAGAAGGTGAAGTTTTCGAGACCCTTCACGCCGCTTTCCTTCATGGTCGGCACGTCGGGAAGCTGCGGCACGCGCTTGTCGGACGAAACGGCGATGGCTCGCAGCTTGCCGGCCTTGATATGGCCGATGGCGGCGTTGAGCTGGTCGACCTGGGCCGTCACCTGGCCCGCGATCACGTCCAGCGACGCCGCGCCGCTGCCCTTGTAGTGCACGATCGTGTACTTGCCACCGGTCGCCTCGCCGATCAGTTCGATGGCGAGATGGTTGGTCGTGCCGACGCCTGAGTCGGCCACGGCAAACTTGCCGTCACGGCCCAGGGCGATGAAATCGGCCATGGTATTGATCGGAGAATTGGGCGTCACGACCAGGACGGCCGGCACGCGCTGGATGTGGCTGATCGGCGTAAAGGCCGTGCGCCAGTCGTAGGGCGCGTTGCCGTAGATCGCCGGAACGGCGACCAGGGAATTGGCCGAGACCAGTAGGGTCGTGCCGTCGGGCGCAGAGCGGGCGACGACGTCGCTGCCGATCATGCCGCTGGCGCCGGCCTTGTTCTCAACGAGAACGGTGACGCCCAGCACTTCGCGCAGCTTGTCGGCGATGATGCGCGCCGTGACGTCGATGTTTCCGCCCGGCGCATAGGGCGCCATGATCTTGATGGGCTTGTCGGAACCTTGGGCGTGGGCCGGCATGGCGCCGACGGCCACGCCGAGCAGGGCTAAAGCGATTGCGACCAGACGCATGAGTTTCCTCCCGGTTTCTTTGCGCCGAGCCTAGAAGAAGGCCCGTGCCGGCGCAAAGACCGATGAAGGATGCCGTCACGCGGACCAGTAGCCCGAGGCCAGGAGCTGTTCACGCAGCAGAGAACGGGCGCGATGGAGACGACTCTTCACCGCGTCGACCGAGAGGCCGAGCTGCGCCGCGGTCTCGGGCGCGGTGAGCTCCTCGATGTCGCGCAGGACCAATACCTGGCGATAGAGGTCTGGCAGGCCCGCGATCATGGCGCCCAGATCGCGCCGCAGGTCGGCCGGTACGGGATCGAGCCGCAGCGCCGACGGCGGCGCCTCGTCGAGTGGCACGGTCTGGCGCTGCAGGCCGAGCAGGCGCCGGCATTCCCGCTCGACGATGCGGAACAGCCAGCTCGTGAAGGCAGCGATGACCCGCAGGGTGCCGACGCGGCGATGAAGCTGCCAGAGGGCAGCTTGCACGGCGTCCTCGGCATCTTCGCTGCTGGCGCAGGTTCGGCGGGCGAAGCGCCGCAGATCGGGTTGCGAGGCCGCCAGCAGCCGGTCGAGCGCGGCGGCATCGCCTGCCCGCGCCGCGGCAACCAGCGTGCCGTCGATGCGCGAGAGGGCGCCCATCACGCGCCCGGCAGGCGTCGGCCGGCGAGCGCGCAGGCCGGACAGAAGCCCATCATCGCGGAAAGCAGCGAGCCGATGCCGCTGCCGGCGACGATCCAGGCCAGCCAGCTCTCCATCGGCACGGCAAAGGCCGCGATCAGCAGGGCGATACCGAGAGCGGCGCGCAGGAGCCGCTCCCAGCTGGGGACATTACGTTTGAACACCATGAGCAAGGCCTCTTCCGTTGGGGCGATGCTCATAAGAGGGGCGCTTTCCTCGAAAGGGTTCAGGCGGGTGGACGATTTTGTGCCCAGGGCTGCGCGTCCTCGAGCAGTGCGCCGAGCCGGAGCACGTCGGTTTCCGCGCCCCACCTGCCGACAATCTGGACCGAGGTCGGCAGCCCGTCGGCGCCGAAGCCCGACGGCAGCGCCAGCGCCGGATGGCCGGTGAGGTTGAAGGGGTACTGGTAGGAGGTCCAACCCTGGCGGGTGATGCCGCACTTCACGCCGTCGATGATGACTTCGTCGTTGGCGGCGTCGTGCGTCACATCGAGGGCGGTGCGTGCATTGGTGGGCGTCACTAGGAAGTCGTAGCGCGCCAGCAGCGACTGGATCTTGCGGAACAGGGCGGTGCGCGCGAACTGGGCATTGCGGAAGTCGGCCAGGGTGAACTTGTCGCCGCGATCCATGAACGCCAGAGTCACTGGGTCCATCTGGTTCTGCCACTTGGGTAGATACTGCGCGCAGAACACGGCGAAGTTCGCCTGGTAGAGCACGCGGCCTTCGTACTCGATCCAGTCGATCTTTTCGGTGACTTCCTCGACCACCGCGCCCATCGCCTCCCAGGCCGCGAGCGAGGCGCGCGTGTTGGCGCGCACGTCGGCGGCAACCCGCGGGTTGGCCGTGAGCTCGATATAGCCGATGCGGACACCCGAGAGATCGCGGCCGGCAAGCTTGGGCGACAGCGGCTGCTGCGACGGTCCGGAAAGCGACCACGGATCCTTGTCGCTGGGGCCGACCAGAACGGAATGCATGATCGCGGCATCGGTGATCGTGCGCGAGAGCGGCCCGGCAAAGACATTGTTGCCGAAAGCATCGCGCGTAGTGTCGGCCGGTACGGCGCCGAGCGTGGGCTTCAGTCCCACGAGGCCGCTGCACGAGGCGGGGCCGCGGATCGAGCCTGCGCCATCGGTGCCCAGCGAGATCGGGCCGAGGCCTGCGGCGACGGCCGCCGCGCCACCGCCGCTGGAACCGCCCGGCGTGCGGTCCAGGTTCCAGGGATTGCGTGTGATGCCGAAGGACGGGCCGTCGGTCAGGCCCTTCACGCCGAACTCCGGCGTCGTGGCCTTGCCGACCACGATGGCGCCGGCGGCGCGCAGGCGCTGCACCAGCACATCATCAGCCTGGGCGACATTGTCTTCGAAGATCGCCGAGCCGTGGCGGGTGTGCACGCCTTTGACGTCGACCAGGTCCTTGATGCTCACCGGAATGCCGTGCAGTGGTCCGAGCTTCTCGCCGCGCGTGACGGCTTCCTCGGCCTTCTTGGCGTCGCGTCGCGCCTCCTCGGGCATCACCACGCGAAAGCAGTTGAGTTTCGGTTGGGCGCGGTCGATCGCTTTCAAGACGACGTCGACATATTCGACGGGCGAAAGTTTGCGGTCGCGGATGAGGGCGGCGGCCTTTGCGGCCGGAGTGAACAGGAGATCGGTGTCAGACATGGTGTGGACCTTATCCGGTCCTCGACACCTTCTGCCACGTGCGCTACGCCGCACGGCGATGTTTACGCTTCCCGTGCTGGCCGCTCTGGCGGTCGTGGCCGTCGTGACCTCGTTCATTTCCGGGATCTTCGGCATGGCGGGCGGGATGCTGTTGATCGGCTTCCTGCTGCTGTTCCTGCCGGTGCCGGTCGCCATGGTGTTCCATGGTGTCATCCAGATCGCGGCCAACAGCTGGCGCGCCTGGTTGTGGCGTCATCATGTGAGGTGGAGTGTCGTCGTGCAGTTCGGCGCGGGTGCCGGGGCGTCGCTGATCGTCTTCTCCTTCTTCGATTTCGTGCCCGACAAGGCGCTGGTGCTGATGGCGGTCGGCCTGATGCCGTTCATTGCCTTGGCCGTGCCGCAGCGCATCGCCCCCAATATCGAGCGCGGCGGCCAGGCCTTCCTGGCGGGCGCCATCGGCGGGGCCATCCAGCTCGTGTCGGGCGTGACCGGTCCATTGCTCGATATCTTCTATGTCCGCACCGGCATGTCGCGCCAGGTCAATGTCGCGACCAAGGCCGCCGCCCAGGTGCTGGGCCATCTCACCAAAGTCACCTATTTTGCCATGGTGATCGAAGGGCCGGCCGGTCGCGACCCCGAGCAGTGGCTGGTGATGGGCTATGCCGCCTGTTTCGCCATCCTGGGCACGACCCTGTCGCGCAGTTTTCTCGATCGCATGTCGGATCGGCAGTTCTATCATTGGACCCGCCGCGTCATCCTGGGGCTCGGTGCGGTTTACGTGGCGCAGGGAGTCTGGCTGATGGCGACGCGATGAGCGAAGAGAAGAAAGTCGATGTGAAAGCCGAAGTGCGGGCGTTGCTTGACCGGCTGCCCGACGATTGCAGCTATGCCGACGTGCAGCGTGGCATTGCCGTGTTGATGTGGCCCAAGCAGGGGGACGGCAGTCTCGCGCCGCCCAAGAGACTCGAACCTGACGAAGTGAAGCGCCGTCTGCGCGAATGGCTCAAATCGGAGAGTGAAAAATGAAAGACCGCGTTTCGATCGACCTGAAGGACGGCGTCGCCGATGTCCGTCTGATCCGTGCCGACAAGATGAACGCGCTGGATAACGCGATGTTCGAAGGCATCATCGAGGCTGGCACCAAGCTCGCGACCATGGAGGGCCTGCGCTGCGTGGTACTGTCGGGCGAGGGCAAGGCCTTCTGCGCCGGTCTGGACATGGGAAGCTTCGCGGCGATGAAGCAGGACGGCGTGCCGGGCGTGCGCGATCTCGCCAAGCGCACCCACGGCATCGCCAACCGGCCGCAACAATGCGCCTGGTTGTGGCGCGAATTGCCGGTGCCGGTGATTGCAGCCGTGCATGGCGTGGCCTTCGGTGGCGGCTTCCAGATCGCGCTGGGTCCTGACATTCGCTACGCCACGCCGGATGCGCGGTTCTCCGTGATGGAAATCAAGTGGGGCTTGGTGCCCGATCTCGCCGGCACGCAGCTCATGCGCCATCTCGCACGCGAGGACGTGGTGCGCGAACTCACCTACACGGGCCGTATCTTCAATGGCGTCGAAGCACAGCAGATGGGCTTCGTGACGCGCGTCGTGGACGATCCGCGTGCGGCGGCACTGGAGACGGCAAAGGAGATCGCCTCCAAGAGCCCCGACGCGATCCGCGCCAACAAGCGGCTTTTGAATGCTGCGGTCGCCATCGATGCCGCGGCGGGCCTGATGATGGAGTCGGTCGAGCAGCAGAAGCTGATCGGCTCGCCCAACCAGGTCGAGGCCATCATGTCGAACCTGCAGAAGCGCGCCGCGAACTACAAGGACTGACGTCGGGAGGAATCCATGAACCGCCAGTGGCTCTACGCCAAACAACCTGCCGGCAAGATCGGCAAGGACACGTTTCAGTGGACTGAGACGGCCATCCCCAGTCCGCGCTCGGGTGAAGTGTTGGTGCGTACGCGCATGCTGTCGCTCGATCCCGCCAATCGCGCCTGGATGATGGGCAAGACCTATCGCGACGTGCTGGAGCCGGGGCAGGTGATGAACGGCTTCACCATCGGTGAGGTCGTCGAGTCCAATGCGGCCGAGTTCAGCAAGGGCGACATCGTCGAGGGCGACTGGGGCTGGCAGGACTATGCCGTGCGGCCGGCGCGTCGGTTGACCAAGCGCACAGTCAAGGCGCCGCTGGAGATGCTGATCGGGCCGCTCAGCGTCACCGGCCTTACGGCGTATTTCGGTCTGCTCGAAGTGGGCCGGCCGAAACCCGGCGATACGGTGCTGGTCTCGGCCGCGGCTGGTGCCGTCGGCACGATGGTGGGCCAGATTGCCAAGCTTGTGGGTTGCCGCGTCGTCGGCACGGCGGGTGGCCAGGACAAGTGCGACTGGATCGTGCGCGAGCTCGGCTTCGATGCCGCCGTCGACTACAAGGCGGGCGGTGTGCGTCGTGCGCTGGCGGCGGCCTGTCCTGATGGTATCGACGTCTATTTCGACAATACCGGTGGGCCGGTGCTCGACGCGGCGCTGTCGCTGATGAACCTGCGTGGCCGCATCGCCTGCTGCGGGAACGTCTCACAATACGACGTCGAGAAGCCGGGACCAGGCCCCATGGCCGTGCCGGGGCTGGTCGTGACCAAGCGGCTGCGGATGGAAGGCTTCATCGTGATGGATTTCTACGATCAGCGCGCCGAAGCCGAGACGCGACTCGCCCGTTGGGTCGCCGAGGGCAAGATCAAGGCCGTCGTCGATGTCGTCGACGGCCTCGAGAAAGCGCCGGAAGCGTTGATCGGCCTGTTCGAAGGCCGCAACAAGGGCAAGATGGCAGTGCGCGTCTAGTGGCGCGTCACTTCCCCTTGAACACCGGCTTCCGCTTTTCGACGAACGCCTGCACCGCTTCCTTGTGATCGGCGGTGCGCGAGGCGGAAACCAGGCGCTCGGCCTCGCGATGAAGCGCGGTCGGGTAGTCGATGTGCAGTGCGTCGTCGAGATTGTCCTTCATGCTGCGCATGGCGACGCCCGGTCCTTCGGCCAGCGACTTGGCGTAGGCGAAGGCTTCCTCCTGCAGCTTGGCATCATCGACGACCCTGTTCACGAGGCCGATGCGCTCGCAGCGCTCGGCATCGACCCTCTCGGCAGTGAACATCAGTTCGCGCGCCCGCGAGGAGCCGATGGTCCGGGTGAGCAGCCAGGAAATGCCGTAGTCGCCCGAGAGGCCGATCTTGGCATAGCCGGTGCTGACGAACGCCGACTTGGCGGCGATGCGGATATCGCAGGCGAGCGCGATGGCAAGACCCGCACCGGCGGCCGCACCCGGAAGAGCGGCGATGGTGGGCTTGCGCACGGCAACCAGCGCACCGGTGAGGTGGGCCTGACGCCAGCGCAGGTCCGCGAGGCGTTCCTCGTAGCTCATCTGTCCGCGCGGGCCGCGGCCACCCATGCCCTTCACGTCGCCGCCGCTGCAGAAGGCCGTTCCGGCGCCGGTGATCAACAGGGCGCCGACATTGGGGTCGTCGCCGCGTTCCTTGATCTGCGTGCGCAGCGCCGGCGTCAGCTTGTCGGACATCGCATTGCGCGCTTCGGGGCGATTGAGCGTGATCAACGCCACGCCGTCGCGCACGCTGCACAGGAGTTCGGTCGTGCCGGTATCGATTTCCATGGGATCCTCTCTTTCCGCGACATTCCCGATCATCGAATACACCGTCAAGACGGCTTGGCCATTGGCAGCCGCAGCGGGTTGATTGGCAGGCGGAATTGGTTGCCGGCATCGCGGCTTCGCAGCAGAGTTGCGCCATGACATTTCCGGTGACCGAACACACTCTCAAGACCGCCCGTCACACGACGGGCTATCTCGCCTGCGGCCGCAAGGATGCGCCGCTGCTGATCTTCGTCCATGGCTGGCCGGAGCTTTCGCTGTCTTGGCGGCATCAGCTTCCGGCCTTTGCGGCCCTCGGCTTCCGCTGCATCGCGCCGGACATGCGCGGCTATGGCCGCTCCGACACTTACACACGCCACGAGGACTTCGCGCAGGAAGAGATCGTGGCCGACATGCTGGAGCTGCTGGCGTCGCTCGGCCGCGAGAGGACGGTGTGGATCGGTCACGACTGGGGTAGCCCGGTCGTGTGGAACCTGGCGTCGCATCATCCCGACAAGACCGTCGGCGTCGCGAGCCTCTGCGTTCCCTATCTCGCCGAGGGCTTCACTCTGGACGCGATGGTGCCGCTGATCGATCGCGGACTCTATCCGGCCGACAAGTTCCCGGCGGGGCAGTGGGACTACCAGTTCTTCTACGAGGAGAACTTCGACAAGGCCTGCAAGGGTTTCGAGGCGAACATCGGCAATGTCGTGAAGGCGCTGTTCCGCAAGGGTGATCCCAGCCGTGTCGGCAAGCCGGCGCCGACCTCGATGGTGCGTGTGGCCGGCGGCTGGTTCGGCGGCGGGGCGTGCCCCGATGTGCCGCGCGATGCGGATGTGCTGACCGAACAGGACATGGATGCCTATACGGCGGCGCTGACGCGCAACGGCTTCTTCGGACCGGACTCCTGGTACATGAACCACAAGGCCAACGGCGCTTATGCCAGGAAGGCTAGGAACGGCGGCAAGCTATCGATGCCAGTGCTATTCCTGCACGGCGCTTACGACACGACCTGCGAGACCATGCAGTCCAAGCTCGCCGATCCGATGCGGCGCGATTGTACTGATCTCACAGAGGTCGTGGTGCAGTCCGGCCACTGGATGGCGCAGGAGAAGCCGGTCGAGGTGAACGCGGCTCTCGCCAAATGGCTGGCAGCGAAGCTGCCGGACTACTGGAAGGGTTGACCGCCTATTCGGCGGTGATCTTCCCGGTGTCAATCACGTTCTTCCAGCGGGCGATCTCGTCCGTCAGGAACTTCTTGAACTGCTCGCCGTTCGTCGCGACGACCTCGAAGCCGATCGCTTCGAACTGTGGCTTGATATCCGGTGCTTGGGCCGACGTGGCCAGTTCGGCTTCGAGCTTGGCGCGCACCGCCGGCGGCAGTCCCTTCGGCGCGGCGGCGGCCTGCCACGAATAGACCTCGAGATCCTTCACGCCGCCTTCGGCCATCGTGGGGACGTCCGGCAGCGTCGGATTGCGCTGGCCGCTCGTGACACCCAGCGCCTTCAGCTTGCCCGACTTCACGTGAGGGGCGATGGCGCCCAGGTTCTGGAACGACACATTGGCATGACCTGCGATCAGGTCGTTGATGGCCGGTCCGCCGCCCTTGTACGGCACGTGCGTGCCGGTGGTGCCGGTCTTCTGCAGGAACAGCGCGGCGGTCAGATGATCCGACGAGCCGGTGCCCGACGAGGCGAACGTTACCTTGTTGGGATTCTTCTTCAGGTACTCGATCAGCTCGGCGACGGTGTTGGCGGGAAAGTTCGGGCTGGCGACCAGCACGTTGGGTGTGCGGACAGCGACGCTCAGCAGGTCGAAATCCTGCATCGGATCGTAGCGGAGATCCTTGAAGAGGGCGGGATTGATGGCGAACACGCCGATCGAGCCGATCAGGATCGTATAGCCGTCGGGCTTGGCCTGCTTCATTGCCGTCGCGCCGATCGAGCCGTTGGCGCCGCCCTTGTTGTCGATGACGACGGACTGGCCCACGCGTTCCGCCATCTTCTTGGCGACGAGCCGTGCCGTCACGTCGGAAGAACCGCCGGGAGGGAAGGGGACGATGACGGTGATGGGTTTGTCGGGATAGTCGGCGGCCTGCACCTGCAGGCCAACGAGAGCGGCCAGGACGAAGGCCACGATGCTCAGCGATCTCATGTTCATTTACTCCCTGTATACGTCGTTACTGCTTGTCTTCTGCCGGTCGGGCGTATGTTCAGCGTCCCTTTGCCTTGCGCCACGCCGCGAAATCACTGAGGGACTTCTCGTCCGTCGCCGGATAGAGGCCGAAGATGCCTTGTCCGGCCTGGACCCGCTCGGTGACGAAATCCTCGTAGGCCGTCATCTCGAAGGCCTCGTCTGTGATCTCGTCCGCAAGATGCGCGGGGATCACGATCACACCGTCGCTGTCGCCCAGGATAACATCGCCCGGGAAGACCGGAGCATCGCCGCAGCCGATCGGCACGTTGATGTCGATCGCCTGATGCAGGGTGAGGTTGGTCGGCGCGCTGGGCCGTTGGTGGTAGGCCGGGAAACCCAGCTTGCCGATCTCCGCAGCATCACGGAATCCGCCATCGGTCACCACACCGGCGACGCCGCGTTTCATCAGTCGCGTCACCAGGATCGACCCCGCCGAAGCGGCGCGTGCGTCCTTGCGGCTGTCCATGACGAGCACGGCGCCGGGCGGGCAGTCTTCGACTGCCTTGCGTTGCGGATGGCTGCGGTCGCGAAACACCGAGAGCTGGTTCAGGTCCTCGCGCGCCGGCATGTAGCGCAGGGTGAAGGCTTCGCCGACCAGCACCGGCTGGTCGGGCGAGAGCGGATGGACGTTCTGGATGAACTGGGTGCGGAAGCCGCGCTTGAACAAAGCGGTGGCGACCGTCGCCGTGCTGATCGTGCGGAGCTTGTCGCGGGTCGCCGCGGTCAACGCCATAGTGTGCTCCTTAGTAGATCGACGGTTCGCTGACGGGCGCGCCGAAGTCGGTTTCGAGGAAGTCGAAGTCGCATCCCTCGTTGGCCTGCTTGATGTGCTTGGTGAACATCCAGCCATAGCCGCGCTCGTAGCGCGGTTCGGGCTTCTTCCAGGCGGCGCGGCGCCGGGCCAGCTCCTCGTCCGAGACGTTCATGTTGATGGTACGTTTGTCGACATCGAGCGAGATCATGTCGCCGGTCTGCACCAGCGCCAGCGGACCACCAATGTAGGATTCCGGCGAGACGTGCAGGATGCAGGCGCCGTAGCTGGTGCCGCTCATGCGGCTGTCGGAGAGCCGCACCATGTCGCGCACGCCCTGCTGCACGAGCTTTTTGGGGATCGGCAGCATGCCCCATTCCGGCATGCCGGGACCGCCCTGAGGGCCGGCGTTGCGCAGGATCAACACGGTGTCTTCCGTGACGTCGAGATCGTCGCGATCGATCGCCGCCTTCATCGACGGATAATCGTCGAACACCAGGGCGGGGCCGGTGTGCTTCAGGAACTTCGGCGCGCAGGCCGACGGCTTGATGACGCAACCATCCGGCGCCAGGTTGCCCTTCAAAACGGCGAGCGCGCCCTCGGCATAGATCGGGTTCTGGACCGTGCGGATCACGTCGTCGTTGTAGATCTCCGCGCCCTTGATGTTTGCGCCCAGCGTCTCGCCGGTCACGGTCAGCGTATCGACGTGCAGGTGTTCGCGGATCTGCTCCAGGAGGCCCGGCAGGCCGCCGGCATAGAAGAAGTCCTCCATCAGATACTTGTCGCCGGAGGGCCGGATGTTGGCGATCACCGGCACCGTGCGGCTGGCGCGCTCGAAATCGTCCAGGCCGATATCCTGGCCGGCACGACGCGCCAGCGCGATCAGATGGATGATGGCATTGGTCGAGCAGCCCACCGCCATCGCCACGGTGATGGCATTCAGGAAGGCCTCGCGGGTCAGGATCTTCCTGGGTGTCAGATCCTCCCACACCATGTCGACGATGCGCCGGCCGCTCTCCGAGGCCATGCGGATGTGGTTGGCGTCGGCGGCGGGAATCGAGGAGGCGCCAGGCAGGGACATGCCGAGCGTCTCGGCCATCGCCATCATCGTGGCGGCCGTGCCCATGGTCATGCAGGTGCCGTAGCTTCGGGCGATGCCGGCCTCGACGTCGACCCAGTCGGAGTCGGAAATCTTGCCGGCGCGGCGCTCGTCCCAATATTTCCACGCGTCGGAGCCCGAGCCCAGCACCTTGCCCTTCCAGTTGCCGCGCAGCATCGGCCCGGCCGGCATGTAGATCGCGGGCAGGTTCATGCTGATCGCCCCCAGCAGCAGAGCGGGCGTGGTCTTGTCGCAGCCGCCCATCAGCACGACGCCATCGACCGGATGGCCGCGCAGCAGCTCTTCGGCGTCCATCGCGAGCAAGTTGCGGTAGAGCATGGTCGTGGGCTTGAGGAAGCTCTCCGAGAGGGAGAGCGCGGGCAGCTCCATCGGGAAGCCGCCGGCCTGCAGGATGCCGCGCTTCACATCGTCGACGCGGCTCTTGAAGTGCATGTGGCAGGGCTGGGCTTCCGACCAGGTGTTGAGGATGGCGATGACCGGCTTGCCTACCCAGTCCTCGGGCGCGTAGCCCATCTGCATGGCGCGCGAGCGGTGGCCGAAGGCGCGCAGGTCGTCCGGCGCGAACCAGCGCGCGCTGCGCAGGGAGGCTGCATCCCGGACTTGCTTGCTTGTCTTATGGTCGGTCATCGTATTTCCTCCCATAGTGAGCTAATACATTAGTGCATCAATGGTCAAGAAATGCCGAGTATGATCAGTTCCCAGCGTCTCGACCGCGACCGGCAGGCCGCCCCGCAGGTCTTCGAACGGCTGCGCGAGATGATCGTGTCGCTGGTCTTGCCGCCGGGTGAGACGCTGTCGCGCACCAAGCTCGCCAAGGAGTTCGGGCTGAGCTCGACGCCGATCCGCGACGCGCTGATGCGGCTGAACGAGGAAGACCTTGTCGATGTCTTCCCCCAGCACGCTACCGTGGTCAGCAAGATCGACGTCGAGGCCGCACAGCAGGCGCACTTCCTGCGTCAGTCGCTCGAACTCGAGATCGTGCGCACGCTGGCGCTGGCCCATGATTCGGCGTTGATCGAAGAGCTCAACCGCACCATCGCCTTGCAGCAGCACTTCGCCAAATCCGGCGACTTCGCGGCCTTCATGGCCTCGGACAACGATTTCCATTGGCAGCTCTACGCCGCCGCCGCCAAGCGCGAACTCTGGAACCTGGTGCGCAGCCGCAGCGGCCATATCGACCGCCTGCGTCGCCTGCACCTGCCGACTCCCGGCAAGGCGCAGGACATCGTACTGCATCACCAAATGATCGTGCAGGCGATCGAAACGAAGCAACCGGAGGAAGCGCAGCAATCACTGCGCAAGCATCTCTCCGGCACCCTAGGCTATCTCGCGGAAATTCGCGCCAACCATCCGGCATATCTGCGCGACTAGCTCTTGCCGGCGACGGGATCGAAGAAGCCGACGACGGACTGGAACTTGCCGTCGGCCGCGAGCGTGCAGAAATCGATGCCGGCGCGCAGGACCTTGCCGTCGGCCAGACGATTGCTCCACGGAAAGCGCAGCACCTCGTGATGGGCATCGATCGGGCCGGTCCGCGAGATCTGTGCGCCGGGGTTGCGGGCGACGACGCCGTCGATGTGGATTGCGAAAGCTTCGATGCCGACGGCGCGCACCGATGGATCTACGTAGAGCCCGCTGTCGGTCAGCACCGACGAAAGGATCGCGCGTCGTTCGGTGCCATCCGCTGTATTCCACGCTGCGCAATAGCGATCAGCCAGCGTCTCCAGGGTTTCCCTGCTCATTCGATGCTACTCTCGCCGCGGCAAAATTAATCTGTCGGGAGAGAATGATGGCCGGACGGCTGAAGGACAAGGTGGCGGTGGTAACGGGTGCGGCGCCGCGTGGTGAAGGCGTCGGCAACGGCATGGCGACGGCCATCCTGTTTGCACGCGAGGGCGCCAAGGTCGTGCTGGTGAACCGCAGCGCCGAACGCGCCGAAGCGCTGGCCAAGCAGATCAAGGACGAGGGTGGCGAAGCTTCGGTGTTCGCCGGCGACGTCGCGCAACTTGATGCTGCGGAAGCGATGGCCGACTTCGCGATGAAGAAGTACGGCCGCCTCGACATCCTGCACAACAATGTCGGTATCGGCGGACCGGGCACGCCGGAGACGGTGACGCTCGAAACCTGGAACAAGGTCCTCGAGGCCAATCTCACGACGACCATGCTCTGCAGCAAGGCCTGCCTGCCGCGCATGAAGGAAGGCGGCGGCGGCTCCATCATCATGGTGTCGTCGATCGCAGGTGCACTCGGTCTGATGGGCAGTACCGGTGCGGTCGCCTATGCGACGGCGAAGGCCGGCCTGCATGGCTTCACAATGTCTGTCGCCGCCGACTACGCCACCCAGAACATTCGTGCCAACTGCATCATCGTCGGCTCCGTGCACACGCCGATGGTCGCGCATCTCGGCACAGAAGCGCGCGACCGACGCAAGAAGATGGTGCCGATGCAGGTCGAAGGTACCGCATGGGACATCGCCCATGGTGCGGTGTACCTTGCCTCCGACGAATCGCGCTGGGTGACAGGCGTGATGCTGCCGATCGATGGCGGATTGGTCGCGCTTCGCGCGTGGCCCAGATGACCCACATATAGGCCGGGTACCAAGTAAAGGAGAGACTCCTCGTGAAGCCTTCCATTCTTTCGTTTGCCTTTGGCGCGGCGCTGCTCCTGACCGGCGCGGCCGCAGCGCAGACTGCCGCTCCTGCCAGCACCGTGGCTCCGGCCGCGCAAGCCGCTCCTGCTGCGACGGCGACTCCCGACCTCAAGGGAACCTGGGTCGGCAAAGGCGAGTCGATTGTCGATGGGCCGGCGGGCCATCACCCGCCAGGAGTGACTGCCAAGGCGGCGAGCACCTACCGTCTGCGTGAAGAAACTTTCACGGTCCGCATCGAAGGCCAGGACGGCAGGCGCGTATGGGGAACCATCTCTTCGTCGCAGCGCGTGGGCGAGCGCCTGATCGGCTCGATCGCGGCGGACAACAAGGCCGTCTATTTCGTGAATGGCGAAGGCTACATCGACGGCGTCGTGATCAACGCCAACACGATGGACATCTGCTACCGCCACGTTCTGCCGGGCTCGGCGGTCGTGGCCTGCAATCAGTGGGTTCGCCAGAAGTAGCGAACCCGGCTATCGCACCTGGCGCCGCCTCTCGTGGTGCCAGGTGTAGAGCCCGCTAGCCACGATCACGGCAGCGCCGACCATCGTCCAGCCATCGGGAATGTCGCCGAACACCACGGCACCCAGAACCGCCACGAACACCAGCAGTGTGTAGCTGAACGGCTGAACGGCGCTTGCCTCGGCATGGTCCAGCGCCTTGATCAGCGCGTAGTGCGCCAGCGCGCCCAGTACGGCGATAGCCGTCAGCAACGCCCAGCCCTGCGCGTCGGGCCATTTCCACTGCCAGGGACCGACGACAGTCGTGACACCGAAGGCCACGAAAGCCGACCAGACGAGCGTCGTGTCGGGCGAATCCGTGCGCGAGCAGAGGCGGATGAGAATTTGATAGCCACCCCAGAGGGCGGCACCCAGTAGAGGTAGCAGCAACGCCCAGTCGAGCTCGCGGAATCCTGGCCGCACGATCAACAGGACGCCGACGAAACCCGCGGCGACGGCGATCCAGCGTGCGGGTCCTGCACGTTCGCCGAGGAAGAGCGCGCCAAGTGCGATCACGATCAGAGGCGAGGTTGCGGCGACGGCGTGCGTGTCGG
>CALROF020000024.1:0-45821 GCA_943369775.1 Reyranella massiliensis 521 | reverse complement strand
CCACCGCCGATCCGCGTCTCCTCGTCGAACAGATAGTATTTGCGGACCAACCCCTTCACGCCGCGATACTTCGGTGCTGAATCCCTGAAGAGAGCTGCTGCCTGCTTCGCGTCGATTCCGTCAGGCAGCTTGAAGTTCACGATGGCGGTGATCATGGCAGATCTCCTTCAGTGTTTTGCGCGTTCCTCGCGCACGCTCCAGAGCAGGATGAAGCCTAGCCCCAGGAAGGCGAGCACGCAGGCCATGCCGATCCGCGTCGAACCGCTCGCGGCCGTGACGATGCCGATGGCGAGCGGCGCCATCCAGGCCGTCGCGCGGCCGGAGAGGGCAAAGAGGCCATAGAACTCGCCTGTCATTCCCTGGGGCGCGATTCGGCCGATCATGGTCCGGCTGGCCGCCTGCATCGGCCCCATGCAGAAACCCAGGATCAATGCGAAGCCCATCAAGGTCTTCTCCTGTAGCGAGCCGAACAGGCCACGCGAGGGACTGAGCGGTTCTGCTGGAATGAAGTAGAAGACGCGATCGGCCGTGACGCCGACGATGCCCAGGGTGGCGATGATCACGCCGGCAATCGCGAGCTGGACCGTCCGCTTGCTGCCGATCATGTCGTCGAGGCGGCCGCCTAGGAAAGCGCCCGGAATGGCAAACACTGTCAGGATGATGCCGAAGATGCCGAGCGTCACCGTGCTCCAGCCGAAGGTCGCGGCGGCATAGACACCGCCGAAGGCGATGATGGCCGCGAGACCGTCGTTGTAGAGCATGAAGGCGATCAGATAGGTGAGCGCGTTGCGGAAGTGGCTGAGCTTGCGCACCGTCGACACCAGGGATGCGCCGCCTTGCTTGGCGGCGACCCACAACGACTGCCGCCGCGCTCCCGCCGAATCGGGCGTGAACAGGAACATCGGCAACACGAATACCGCGAGCCACAGCGCCGAGACCGGACCCACGAGTCGCTCGAGTTCGTGTGTCTTGGGATCGAGCCCGAACAACGGTTGGTCGCCGGTGCCGAGACCGAACATCGACGGCATCGAAACCGCTAGCACGATGAACAGAGAAATAAGCCCGCCGCAGTAGCCGAGGCCCCAACCGAAGCCGCTCAGCCAGCCCATGCGCTGGGGTCGCACGATGTTGGGGAGCTGCGCGTTGTTGAACACGATCGACATTTCCGCGCCGACCGTGGCCGCGATCACCGCCCAACTGATCGGCATGATGAGATCGGGCCGGTCGGGATAGGCCCACCACAGGCCGGCACAGCCCGCCGCCAGCAGGAGCTGGAAGGCGAAGATGTAGGGTTTCCGCCGCCCGCCGGCATCGGCCATCGCGCCGAGGAAGGGGCTCATCAGCGCGATCAGGATACCCGAGGTCGACTGGGTGAAGGCCCAGGCCGATTGCCCCTTCACCGGATCGCCGACCAGCACGTTGGCGAAGTAGGGGGCGAAGATGAAGGTGGTGATGATGGTGAAAAAGGGCTGGTTGGCCCAGTCGAACAGGGCCCAACTGAATTGGCCGAGCTTCGACGCTTCTTTGGGAGCGGCGATCATGTGCCGCCAGTATGCCTCAGAACCCGCCGTTGCAGTTGCCAGATCGCATCACGGTTGGTGGGCGAGAAGGTCTTTTCCATCGCCTCCTGCCAAGGCAGCCAGAGCTGACTCGTATGCTCGTTGGGATCGAGGGTGGCCAGGACAGGTTCCTGCACCGTGAACCCGTAGACATGTTCGACATTGTGCGTAACGCCGGGCGCATAGCGGCTCTGCCACTGCGCCCAGATCTCGTAGCGGTTGATGAGCCGCCAGTCGGCAAGCGTGCCCTGGGAGAGGCCCGTCTCCTCCAGAAGCTCGCGGCGGGCCGTCGCTTCGAGGTCGGGGTCATCGGGTTCGCGCGAACCGGTCACGGATTGCCACAGACCTTGCCCGGCCCGTTCCAGCAGCAGCACGTCGAGGCGAGGCGTGTGGATCACCACCAGCACGGATTCGGGGATCTTGAAGGCCTTCTCGGGAGCCATCGGGCCAGCATAGCCGGAACATTGACTCCCTGCCCCCCGCCGCTATGGTCCGGCGGCATTTTTCGAGGGATTTCGATGAGCAAGCAGCTTCAAAGCGCAATCGACGCGGCGTGGGAAAAGCGCGATGGCATCAACAGCGCCACCAAGGGCGAGGTCCGTGAAGCCGTTGAGACGGCAATCGCCGGCCTCGACGATGGCACCTTCCGCACCGCCGAAAAGTTTGGCGAGGAATGGGTCGTGCACCAGTGGCTGAAAAAGGCCGTGCTGCTGTCCTTCCGCCTGTACGATTCGGTGCCGATGGACGGCGGCGCGTCCTTCCCGGGCCTGGGCGCCGCCCCGTGGTTCGACAAGGTGCCGCTCAAGACCACCGGCTGGGATGCTGCGCGCTTCGCGAAGGCAGGCTTCCGCGCCGTGCCGGGCTCGGTCGTGCGTCGCGGCTCCTATGTGGCGCCGTCGGTCGTGCTGATGCCGTCCTTCGTGAACCTCGGCGCCTATGTCGACACCAACACCATGGTCGACACCTGGGCCACCGTCGGCTCGTGCGCCCAGATCGGCAAGAACTGCCACCTCTCGGGCGGCGTCGGCATCGGCGGCGTGCTCGAGCCGCTGCAGGCCAATCCGGTCATCATCGAGGATAACTGCTTCATCGGCGCGCGCTCGGAAGTGGTCGAAGGCGTGATCGTCGGCACTGGCGCGGTGTTGTCGATGGGCGTGTTCATCAGCGCCACCACGAAAGTGGTGGATCGGGCCACCGGCCAGATCCACATCGGCAAGGTGCCGCCCTATTCGGTCGTGGTGCCGGGCAACATCGGCGGCGGCCCGGATCGGCCGTCGACCTATTGCGCCGTGATCGTGAAAACCGTCGACGAGCGCACGCGCTCCAAGACCTCGATCAACGAACTCCTGCGCGACTAGCCCAGACTCAACCGGCGTGGCGCTTCCACTCCGGCTGTTTCTTCAGGTGCGCACCTTCCTTGGCCAGGATCTTGGCCGTGCGCTCCGGCGGGAATCCCAATTCGACGAAGGCGGGGCCGACATTGGCGACCTCGCGATACTCCGCGATCTTGCCGTCGCGCAGGCTCATCATCGAGACGCCCTCGAAGCCGACCCGCCGGCCCTGGGCTTCGGGCAGCTTCGAGACGTAGCTGAACGTGTAATGGGCGTAGAGCATGCGACCGTCGCTGACCGGCCGGTGCATGTCCCAGCGGAACTCATGGGCAGTGCGATAGAACCAGTCGTCGATCAGCTCGGCGATCTTCTCGCGACCGCTGAAGGCCCCGTAAAACACGTCGTGATAGACGCCGTCTTCGGTGAACAGGTTGGCAAAGCTCTTGCCGTCGCGACGTTCCACAGCCGAGCAGAACGCCTTCAGCAACGCTGACGTTTCCATTGATGACCCTCCCGTACGGCGACAATCATGACTAAAGTACCGCCAGCGGCCAAGACCGCCGCCGGGGAGACTTCCGCATGAGCTTCTGGATCGTCATTGGCGTTATCGCTGCCATCGGCTTCTGGCTGGTCGCCGTTTACAACGGCCTGGTCGGTGCCCGGAACCAGGGGCAAACCGCCTGGAGTCAGATCGACGTCCAGCTCAAGCGCCGACACGATCTCATTCCCAATCTCGTGCAGGTCGTGAAGGATGCCATGGGTTACGAGCAGGAGACGCTCACCAAGGTGATCCAGGCGCGCAACGCCGCCGTGGCCGCGAGCGGCAACCCGGCCCAGGCCGGCCCCGCCGAAGCGGCGCTGTCGGTGGCGACGCGCGGCCTGCTCGGCCTGGTCGAGAACTATCCGCAGCTCAAGGCCAACGAGAACGTGATGCAGCTCCAGGAAGAGCTGACCACGACGGAGAACAAGATCGCCTTCGCGCGCCAGTTCTACAACGACTCGGTCAACACCTATAACACCCGCCGCCAGAGCTTCCCGGCCGTGCTGGCCGCGGCGTCGCTGGGCTTTGGGCCGATGGATCTCTTCACCATGCCCGATGCCGAGCGCGAAGTGCCCAAGGTCGCGCTACGCTAAACGTTCCGTCCGGACAGGACGCGCGCCTTGACACTCAGCACTGCCACGACCGATTTCGTTGCCGCCCAGCGAGTCAATCGGCGCAACACCTTCCTGCTGCTCGCCATTCTCACTTTGCTGGCAGCGTCGCTTGGCTACCTGATCGGTTGGTTCCTCTCGTTCGATGACGCGGCTCCACGCGCATTGAGCAACGGCGGCGTGATCGGGGCCGGTCTGATGGCATCCGCCAGCATCGGCTGGAGCCTGGTATCCCTGGCCATCAGCGACAAGATGGTCCTCGGCATGGCGAGCGCCAAGGACATCGACAAGGCCGATGCCCCGCAGCTCTTCAACGTTGTCGAGGAAATGTCGATCGCCGCCGGCGTGCCGATGCCCAAGGTCATGGTTCTCGAGACCGATGCGCTCAACGCATTCGCCACGGGTACATCGGTCCAGCGCGGCACCATCGTGGTGACGCGCGGTCTGCTGAAGACGCTCAGCCGCGACGAACTGCAGGGCGTCGTTGCGCACGAGATGGCCCATATCGCCAATCTCGATACGCGCTACATGGTGATGGTGGGCGTCACCGTCGGCCTGATCGCCCTGGTCTGCGACATGGCCCTGCGCACGCTCAACTGGGGTGGTTCGGCACACAACAGGTCTTCCAGCGGCGACAAGAAGAATTCCGGCGGCGCCGCGATCCTGATCATCATCCTGTTGGTGATTGGCATCCTGGCGCCGCTGGCTGCCAAAGCCGTACAATTCGCTGTCTCGCGCCAGCGCGAATATCTGGCCGACGCCACGTCGGTGCAGTTCACGCGCAATCCAAACGGACTGATCTCGGCGCTGCAGAAGCTCGCCGACAAGGCCGCGCCCTTTCCTGGAGTGAGCCATGCCACGCAGCATCTCTTCATCGTCAATCCCGTCCAGGACTTCACGAAGGACACGCCTTCGTTCCTGGCAACTCACCCCGATATCGAGGATCGCATCGCTCGCCTGCGCAATCTGGGCCGCTAGCACCGGGTTCGCGGCCGCCTTCGATCTGCAGGGGCATCGCGGCGCCCGTGGCCTCGCGCCCGAGAACACGCTGGCCGGCTTCAAGGTGGCGCTCGATCTCGGTGTCAGCACGCTCGAAACCGACCTTGCGGTCACCAAGGCCGACGAGGTGATCATCAGCCACGATCCGCTGCTCAATCCGGACCTGACGAGAGAGCCGGATGGCCAATGGCTGTCACGGTCGGGGCCTGCGATCCGCGCCCTCACCTACGACGACCTGAAGCGCTACGATATCGGCCGCCTCAACCCCGCCAGCAAATACGCCCAACAGTTTCCCGAACAGAAGCCGGTCGATGGCCAGCGCTTCCCGACACTGGCCGAGCTTTTTGCCATGGCGGGGCCTTCCGTGCGCTTCAACATCGAGATCAAGACCGATCCCAACAAACCCGACCTCACAATCGACCCTGTGCGATTTGCCGGCCTCACCGTCGAAGCGATCCGCAAGGCCGGAACGGTGGCGCGGAGCACGGTGCAGTCGTTCGACTGGCGCGGCCTTCTCGAAGTGAAGAAGCTGGCCCCCGAGATCGCCACGGCCTGCCTCACCATCGAAAGCAACAACTTCGACACGGTCGGACGGAATGGCAGCAGGCCCTCGCCGTGGCTGGCGGGTCTCGATCTCGCCACACACGGTGGCTCGGTACCGCAGTTGGCCAAGGCGGCCGGCTGTACGACCTGGTCGCCCTTCTGGCGCAACGTCACGGCGGACAACGTGAAAGAGGCCCAGGCACTGGGCCTCAAGGTCGTGCCGTGGACGGTGAACGTGCCGGCCGAGATGGCACGATTGATCGACCTCGGAGTCGACGGGCTGATCACCGACTATCCCGACCGCGCCCTGCCGGTTATCGCATCGAAAGGGCTGAAATCTCGCTAGGCGGTTGACTCGGGCAGGTTCGTGTTCTGTATACAGATGTATGCGCCCGATCCTTCCCGAACCCGATCTGTCCGAACGCATTCACGACTCCGTTCTCGAGGCGATCTGCTCGGGTGAGCTGAAATCCGGCGCGCGCATCACCCAGGAGGAACTGGCGCAGCAGTTCGGCGTGTCGCGCCAGCCGGTCCTGCAGGCGATGATGTTGTTGCGGCGCGAGGGCTTCCTGATCGATGCCGGTCGCAAGGGCGTCTGCGTCGCGCCGCTCGATGTCCAGCAGGCACGTAACCTCTATGCCGTGCGCGCCGCGCTCGACGGTGCCGCTGCCCGTCATGCCGCCGCCAACTACACGCCGCATCTCGTGCAGCGCGGCCGCCAGCTTCTCGATGTCGGCCGCCGTGCCGTGGCCAGCGCCTACGTGCCGTCGGTCATCGAAGCCGATATCGATTTCCATCTCTTCATCTACGAGGCCTCGGGCAATCCGCTGTTCGGCGAGACCGCCCAGCCGCACTGGCAGCATCTGCGCCGCGTGATGGCCGCCGTGCTGAGCGAAGAGGATCTGCGCGTCAGCGTCTGGGACGAACACGAAGGCATCCTGCGTGCCCTCGAAGCCGGCCAGACCGCAGAGGCCGAAGCGCTCTGCCGCGGTCATGCCGAGCAGATGGCCGACATTCTCACGGGACGGCTGAAGGTCGTCATCTCACGCGCCGCCTGACAACGGCGCAAACAACAAGGCAAGGAGGAACCGCCATGAAGCTCACCTCTGAGCAGCTTCGGCAATTCGACGAAGAAGGCTATCTCTTTTTTCCCAACTATTTCTCGCCCGAGGAGACGCAGATTCTGAAGACTTCGGTACCCGAAGTCTTCGCGCAGCGTCGCGAGGAGAATGTGCGCGAGAAGACCGGCGACGTGGTGCGCACGGCTTTCGCCGTTCACACCTATCACCCGGTGTTCGAGGCACTGATCCATCATCCGCGCTTCGTGGGCCCGGCCGAGCAGCTCCTGAAGGACAAGACCTACATCCATCAGTTCAAGATCAACGGGAAGGCCGCCTTCGACGGCGACGTCTGGCAATGGCATCAGGACTACGGCACCTGGAAAGCCGATGACGACATGCCCGAGGCCCGCGCCATGAACCTTGCGGTGTTCATGGACGAGGTGACCGAGTTCAACGGCCCGCTGTGGTTCATTCCCAAGAGCCACAAGAAGGGTGCGATCGAGGCCAGCCACGATCTCACGACGACGTCCTACCCGCTCTGGGTGATCGACAACGACACGATCACCAAGCTGGTGAAGCAGGGCGGCATCGTCTCGCCCAAGGGCGGACCGGGTTCGGCGATCTTCTTCCATGGCACCCTGGTGCATGGCAGCCCGCCCAACATGTCGCCCTATGACCGCCAGATCATCTACGTGACCTACAACGCGGTCTCCAACGCCATCCGCCGCTTCAAGCGGCCGGACTATATCGCTCACCGCGACTTCACGCCGATCGACGCCTGGGAAGACGACGCCGTCATGCGCGCCGCCCAGCGCAAGGCCGCCGCGGAATAATCAGAAAAGTTCGGAGGAAACAATGAGTCTCCATCGCATGCTCATGGCGCGCGCGGCCGAAGCCAAGCCGCTGCGCATCGGCGTGATCGGGGCCGGCAAGTTCGGCTCGATGTATCTGTCGCAGATCCCAACGACGCCGGGCATTCACCTGCTGGGCATCGCCGATCTCTCGCCCGACCGCGCCCGCGAGAACCTGGCCCGGCTGGGCTGGAAGCCCGACGTCACCGCCGCCACCTCGTTTGCCGATGCCCGCAAGCATGGCAGCACCTATCTCACCGACGACTGGCGCGCGTTGGTCAGCCATCCCGAGATCGACATCGTGGTCGAATCGACCGGCGATCCGATCGCTGCCGTCGAACACGCGCTCGAAGCCTTCCGCAACGGCAAGAGCGTGGTGATGGTGACGGTCGAGGCCGACGCCTTCTGCGGCCCGCTGCTCGCCCAGCGCGCCGCGCAAGCCGGCGTGATCTACAGCCTCGCCTATGGCGATCAGCCGGCGTTGATCTGCGAGCTGGTCGACTGGGCACGCACCTCGGGCTTCGAGGTCACCGCCGCCGGTCGTGGCCATAAGTGGCTGCCGCACTTCGCGCAGTCGACGCCCGAGACCGTGTGGAAGTACTGGGGCCTCAACGAGGAACAGGCCAAGCGCGGCGGCCTAAACCCCAAGATGTTCAACTCCTTCCTCGACGGCTCAAAGCCCGCCATCGAGAGCACCGCCGTGGCCAACGCGACCGGCCTCACGCCGGCACCGGACGGCCTCGCCTTTCCGCCTTGCTCGGTCGAGGATCTGCCCTTCGTGATGCGGCCGATCTCCGAAGGCGGCCAGCTCCATCACAAGGGCCAGGTCGAAGTGGCCTCGTCGCTGGAGAAGGACGGCCGCGCGATCCCCTACGAAATCCGCAAGGGCGTGTGGGTCGTGTTCGAGGCCGCCACCGACTATCAGAAGAACTGCTTCGAGGAGTACATGCTCTGCACCGACCCGTCGGGCCGGTACTCGGTCATGTACAAGCGCTGGCACCTGATCGGCCTGGAGGTCGGCATGTCGGTGGCCTCGATCGGCCTGCGCAAGGAGCCGACCGGCTGCCCGATCGGCTTCCATGCCGACGTGATTGCCACGGCCAAGCGCGACCTCAAGCCGGGCGAGATCCTGGACGGTGAGGGCGGCTACACGGTCTACGGCAAGCTGTTCCCGTCGGAGAAGTCGACGACCCTCGGCAGCCTGCCGCTCGGACTCGCGCACAACGTCAAGCTCCTGAGGCCGATCAAGGCCGGTCAGTCGCTGACCTATGCCGACGTCGCGATGGACGAGACGCTGACGGCGGTGAAGCTGCGCCGCAAGATGGAACAGGCTTTCGCACCCGCCGCGTCGAAGATCGCCGCGCAGTAGGAGCAGCGTCTCAGGCGTTGGTCATTGCGCCGGCCAACGTCGTGTAGGTATCGGTCCAGGCCGCCTTCACCTCCGGTGTGAAGTCGGCGCCGAGGCCCTTCTCCAGGGTCCAGAGCAAGGCGGCGCCGACCGGCGCATAGTGGGCGGCGGTCACGCCGTATCCCTTGTGCCGCTTGCCGAGATCCAGGACCGCCGGAAGGATCGTCTCCAGCTTGTGCAGGCTGCCGACAGCCGTGCCCAGCATGCCCATCAGCTTCTTCTTCTGCTCGCTGAGGTCCTCCGGGAACAATGATCGCACCTCGGGCGCGATCTCGAAGAGGCGCGCGTAGAACAGATCGGCGGCGGTACCGGCAATCGGCGCGACTTTCTTGAAGCTCGTTTGGACCAGTTCGATTTGCTGCGGCGTCATCGGCGGAGTCTCCCGGGGCTGAATCGGCAGCCACTGGGCAATAATCATGCCGCTATCCACGTTCGTTTGACGTCACATTACTTTCATGTGAAAGTCATTAGAACATAAGAACTGCCGAATAATGTTCATTTGAACATGCTTTCGGCTCAGGGAAACGGCTCGGGATCGGGGATGCAGGCGGAAGACCGCGCGCGCGCCATCGTGGAACTTGTCCGTCGCGACGGCTTTCAGGCCATCGAGGCGCTGGCGCTCCAATTTGGCGTTACACCTCAGACCATTCGGCGCGACGCCAATCTTCTGTGCGATCGGGGCGTGCTGCGCCGGCGCCATGGCGGCGTCGACCTGCCGCCCGAGGGCGAGAACCTCGCTTACCCTGCCCGCCAGATCCTGAACGTCGAGGCCAAGCGGCGCATCGCGCAACTGGTGGCGCACGCGGTGCCGGAAGGCGCTTCGCTGTTTCTGGGCATCGGCACCACGCCCGAACAATGCGCCCTGGCGCTGGTCGACCATCCCGGCTTGCGCATGATGACCAACAACTTCAACGCGGCGCTTGCCCTCAGCCGCAATCCCTCCTGCGAGATCACCGTGGCGGGTGGGCGGCTGCGCAACCTCGATCGCGACGTGGTGGCGGGCGACGCCCACGGCTTCTTCAGCCGCTTCGAAGTCGACATCGGCATCTACGGAGTAGGCGGGGTCGCCGAGGACGGAACGCTCCTGGACTTCAACACGGACGAAGTCACCATGCGCAACGAGCTGACGCAGCATTGCCGCCAGCGCTTCCTGGTGCTCGATCATTCCAAGTTTGGCCGTGGCGCCACGGTCCGCGGCGGTAACGTCGCCGAAGCGAGTGCAATGTTTACCGACCGGCCGCCGCCCGAGGCCATCGCCAACCGGCTGCGCGAAGCCGGCGTGCGTCTCGTCGTCTGGTCGGACGATGCCGTTTCCACGACAGCAACTGGTCGAGCAAGGAGGGGTTGAGCCCATGTTGAAACGTCTCGCTTTCGCAATCGCGCTGGGGACCGTCGCACTAGGCGGCGCAATGGATGCCACTGCACAGCAGCGGGCCATCTGCTACAACTGCCCGCCCGAATGGGCCGACTGGGGATCGCAGCTCAAGGCGATCCAGTCGAAGCTCGGCATTCAGGTCCCGCCCGACAACAAGAACTCGGGCCAAGCCATCGCCGCGTTGATCGCCGAGAAGGCCAATCCGGTGGCCGACGTCACCTATCTTGGCGGCATCGCCGCCGACCCCGCCAAGGATGCAGGTGTCCTGACACCGTACAAGCCGCAGAACTGGGAGAAGATTCCCGCGGACCTCAAGGATCCCGACGGCAACTGGTTCACGATCCACTCCGGCACGCTCGGCCTGTTCGTGAACAAGGCCGCGCTGGGCAACAAGCCGGTGCCGCAGAGCTGGGCCGACCTGCTGAAGCCCGAATACAAGGGTCTCGTCGGCTATCTCGACCCGACCTCCGCGGCCGTCGGCCAGCTCGGCGTCATGGCGATCAACCTCGCGCTGGGCGGCACCTACGACAACCTCGATCCGGCCATCAAGTTCTTCAAGGAGCTGGCGAAGAACCAGCCGATCGTGCCGAAGCAGACCTCCTACGCCCGCGTCATCTCGGGCGAGATTCCAATCCTGCTCGACTACGATTTCAACGCCTATCGCGGCCAGTACACCGACAAGGCGCCCGTGCAGTTCGTCATCCCCAAGGAAGGCACGCTGGTGTTTCCCTATGTGATGGGACTCGTGAACAAGGGGCCCAACCCGGCGAATGGCAAGAAGGTGCTCGACTTCGTGCTGTCTGACGAAAGCCAGGCGATGTGGGGCAACGCCTACCTGCGCCCGGTGTTCGCCGACAGGCTGTCGTCCGAAGCCAAGGCGAAGTTCCTGCCCGACTCGGAATACGCCCGCGCCAAGCCTGTGGACCTCAAAAGCCTGGCGAAGGCGCAGCCCCAGATCGTCGAGCGCTACCGCAAGGAAGTGAACTGACCGACGTCCTGACACTGAAGACGCGGCGGGGTGGCGATGCAGCCATCCCGCCGACGCTCGTTTGAGGAAATGCCGACATGCGGCGCGACGCCCCACGACTGATCTTCCTGCTGCTGCCGGCCGGCATCTTCTTTGGGGCATTCTTCCTGCTGCCCATGGCGCGGCTTTTCTTTATCGGCGGCAGTGGCAAGACGGGCTGGGCGGCCTATGCCGCGATCCTCATCGACTCCCACTATCTCAGCAGCCTCATCTCGACGCTCGGCGTCGCCGCGGCGACGACGGTGGCCACGCTGATCATCAGCGGTATCTCCGGCGTGTTCCTGCAGCGCCACAAATTTCCCGGCAATGCAGCCCTCGTGGCGATGCTGACTTTCCCCCTCGCTTTCCCCGGCGTGGTGATCGGCTTCATGGTAATCATGCTGGCCGGCCGCCAAGGATTGATCGGCCAGGTGACGCAAGCCCTGACCGGCGACAAGCTGGTCTTTGCCTACACCCTGTCCGGCCTGTTCATGGGCTACGTCTACTTCTCCATCCCGCGCACCATCCTCACCGTGATGGCCGCGGCCGAGAAACTCGATCCAAAACTGGAGGAAGCGGCCCGGTCGCTCGGCGCTTCACCCTGGCGCGTTGTGCTGGATGTCATCATTCCCGGCCTGAAGCCCGCCTTCATCTCTGCCGGCGCGATCTGCTTCGCAACAGCCGTGGGTGCCTTTGGCACCGCCTTCACGCTCGCCGCCAAGATCAACGTGTTGCCGATGGTGATCTATACCGAGTTCACCCTGTCGGCGAACATCGCCATGGCCGCCGCGCTGAGCTTCGTTCTGGGTGCGGTCACCTGGATCGTGCTGGCGGTGGCGCGTACCGCCGCCGGCTCCACTGTCGCGGCGGCAGGTTAGGAGGGGGACGGCGCCATGAAGCATCGCGGCCTCTTCCTGCTGCAGCTCGGGTTCACCCTGCTGGTCACTGCCTTCCTGATCGTGCCGGTCGTCCTGTCGATCCTGGCCGGACTCACGGTGAACTACTTCGTCGGCCTGGAGAGCGGCCTCACCCTGCGCTGGGTGATCGAGGTCTGGACCGGCTATCGTGAAACGATCTTCCTCTCGATCGGCCTCTCGCTGGCCTGCCTCGCCGTCACCTTGGTGCTGGGCGTGCCGACGGCTTACGTCCTCGCCAAGCGCCAGACCGCCCTGACTCGGGCCATCGAAGAATTGTTGGTAATGCCAGTCGCGGTGCCGGGACTGGCAACCGCGCTGGCGTTGATCGTGACCTATGGCAGCGTATCGGGGTTCCGCACGTCGTGGGCCTTCATCCTGGTGGGCCACGTGCTGTTCACTCTGCCTTTCATGGTGCGCAGCGTGTTGGCCGTCCTCAGCGCCATCGACCTGGAGACCTTGGAGGAAGGCGCCGCTTCGCTGGGGGCGACCTTCTGGCAGCGTTTCTGCCACGTCGTGCTCCCCAATTGCCGGTCCGGCATTCTCGCCGGCTCGCTGATGGTGGTCACGCTCTCGATGGGCGAGTTCAACATGACCTGGCTGCTGCATACGCCACTGACCAAGACATTGCCCGTCGGCCTCGCCGATGCCTACGCGTCGCTGCGCCTGGAAATCGGCAGCGCCTATACCCTGGTGTTTTTCCTGATGATCATGCCGCTGCTGCTGGCCTTGCAGGCTTTCGCCAAGCCACGCACGCCGAAATTCGTGGCAGAGGAAGCCGAATGACCGAGACTGCCCAACCGCTGGCGATCGCACTCGAGAACTGCGCGAAGACCTTTGCCGATGGAACGAAAGCGCTTGAACCGCTCGACATGGCGATCAACGCCGGCGAAACGATCGTATTCCTCGGCCCCTCGGGCTGCGGCAAGACAACGACGCTGCGCATCATCGCCGGGTTGGAATCACCCGATACTGGCGGCAAGGTGCTGTTCGACGGCGTCGACGTGACCCACCTGCCCATCGAGCAGCGCAACGTCGGCATGGTTTTCCAGTCCTATGCTCTGTTCCCCAACATGACGGTGGCAGGGAACATCGGCTATGGCCTGAAGATTCGCCGGACACCCGGGAACCAGATCCGCGTCCGCGTGGCCGAGATGCTGGCGATGATGCGGATCGAGAAACTCGCCGACCGGCGTATCGACCAGCTTTCCGGCGGTCAGCGCCAGCGTGTGGCGCTCGCCCGCGCCATTGCGGTACGGCCGCGGGCGCTGCTGCTGGACGAGCCGCTGACGGCTCTGGACGCCAAGCTGCGCGATACGCTCCGCCTCGAGATCGACTCGCTGCTGCGGTCGCTCAAGATCACTGCGATCTACGTGACCCACGATCAGGCCGAAGCGATGGCCCTGGGTGATCGCATCGTCGTGATGGATCACGGCCGTGTCGCCCAGGTCGGCAAGCCACGCGACATCTATCAGCGCCCGGCCACCCGCTTCGTCGCCGAGTTCATCGGCACCATGAACCGGCTGTCCGGCGTCGTGCGTAACGGCGTATTCGCCTGCCATGCCGGCGAACTGGCGTGGGACACCGCACGCGGAAATGCGACCGAAATATTGTTCAGGCCGGAAGACATCCGTATCGCCGAGAATCAGGAAACCGCCGGATTGCAGGGCACGGTGGCCGCCGCCTTCTTCCTCGGCGACCGTACACGGCTGTTCGTCGATGTCGGCGAGGCGCAGCCACTGGTGATCGAAAGCACGGCGCGGCGCGATTTCAGCCACGGCGAGATGGTGCGACTCGCCATCGACCCGCGCGGGCTGCTGGTGCTGTAGAGGAGTTTGCAATGTTGATCGCCCAGATAACCGACACCCACATCAAGCTTCCGGGCAAGCTGGCCTACAAGAAAGTCGACACGGCCGCGATGCTGAAGCGCTGCGTCGACGAGCTGCTGGCGCTCACGCCGCAGCCCGATCTCATCCTGCTGACCGGCGATCTGGTCGATCTGGGAAGACCGGCGGAATACGACCACCTGAAATCCATCCTGGCGCCGATCCGTCAGCGCATCATTGCCATCCCCGGCAACCACGACGATCGCGACGCCATGCGCGATGCCTTCCGCACCGAAGGCTACCTACCGGCCGACGGCAAGTTCCTGCAGTTCGTCGTCGAGGACTATCCTCTGCGCATCGTCGGGCTGGATACGCTCATCCCCGGCGAGGGCGGCGGCGAGCTTTGCTCCGAACGGCTGGAGTGGCTCGACCGGACGCTCGCGGAGAAGCCCGACACACCCACGCTCGTATTGATGCATCATCCGCCTTTCATCACCGGTATCGGTCATATGGACAGGATCGGCCTGAAAGGCTCCGACGGCTTAGCCGCCGTCATGGAACGGCATGGGCAGGTGGAGCTGATACTCTGCGGCCACTTGCATCGCACCATCCATGCCCAGGTCGGCGGCCGGCCGGCGATGACCTGCCCGAGCCCGGCCCATCAGGTTTCCCTCGACATCGACCCCGAAGCGCCCAGTTGCTTCACGATGGAACCGCCGGGCTTCATGTTGCACTGGTGGAACGGGCGAAAGCTCGTCACCCACACGGCCGTCATCGGCGACTACGACGGGCCGCATCCGTTCTTCGACGCCAACGGCAAACTGATCGACTGACGATCGAAGGGCGGGTCGCGCCAGGAGTAGCGGCGGCGGCGACACCTACAAGGCGTGCTCGGGATCCTTGGCTTTGGCCGAAGGCTTGCCCTCGGCTTCGTCGCGCTCCTTCTCCTTCCGCACCTTGAGAAGCTTGCGCAGGATCATGTTCCGCTTGAGCGCCGAGATATGGTCGATGAACAGGATGCCATCGAGATGGTCGATCTCGTGCTGCAGGCAGGTGGCGAGCAGACCCTCTGCGGCGATTTCCTGCGTCTTGCCCTCGCGATCGAGGTAGCGAACCGTAACCTTGGCCGGACGGACGACGTCGGAGTAGTGCTCCGGCACCGACAGGCAGCCCTCCTCGTAGGAGGCGTCCTCGTCCGAAGCATCGATGATTTCCGGGTTCGCCATGAACAGCGGACCGGTCTTGGTGTCCTCGCGCTCGATGTCGAGAACCACCACGCGCTTCAGCACGCCGACCTGCGGCGCCGCCAGGCCGATGCCGGGCGCGTCGTACATGGTCTCCAGCATGTCATCCATGAGCTGGCGCACGCCGTCGTCGACAGACTCGACCGGCAGGGATTTCTTCTTGAGACGCGGATCGGGCGCCGTAAGGATGGGCAGAAGTGCCATGGTGCTTAGATATGCGGCAGAAATGGCGGTTTCAAGATCAGTTGCGGGTAACCATGGTGCCCACGCCGGCCTCGGTGAAGACCTCCAGCAGCAGGGCATGGGGCACCCGGCCGTCCATGATGACGGCCGCTTCCACGCCGCTGTTCACGGCGTCGATGCAGTTCTCGACCTTGGGAATCATGCCACCCGAGATGGTGCCGTCGGCGATCAGGGCACGCGCCTGCTCGACCGTGATGTCCTGAATGAGCTTGCCGTCCTTGTCGAGGACGCCCGGCACATCGGTCAGGAAGAGGAGGCGCTTGGCCTTCATGGCGCCGGCGATGGCGCCCGCCGAGGTGTCGGCATTGATGTTGTAGGTCAGTTCGTCGTCGACGCCGAAGCCGATCGGCGCCACCACGGGAATGACGTCGGCGCGGCGCAGCTGCTCCAGCACCATGACGTTGATCTTGGCCGGTTCGCCGACCTGCTTGAGGTCGACCTTCAGGAGCTCGCCGGTCTTGGGGTCGCGCATCTCGGTCACCTTGCGCGCCAAGATCAGGTTGCCGTCCTTGCCGCAGATGCCGACGGCAATGCCGCCGCATTCGTTGATGTCCGCCACGATCGCTTTGTTGATCGAGCCGGCGAGCACCATCTCGACGATTTCCATGGTCGGCGCGTCGGTCACGCGCAGTCCGTTCACGAACGTGCTCTTGAGGCCGACCCGCTCCAGCATCTTGTTGATCTGCGGGCCACCGCCATGGACCACGATCGGGTTCATGCCGACCTGCTTCATCAGCACGACGTCGCGGGCGACCAGATCGCCGAGCTTGGGATCGGTCATGGCGTGGCCGCCATACTTCACCACGAAGGTGGCGTCGTTGTGCCGGCGCATGAAGGGCAGCGCCTTGGAGATGGTCTCCGCCATGCGGATGAGCCGCTTCTGCTCCTTGTCGGTCTGGACCGGCTCGGCCATTTCTTCGCTTCCCGTAATGTCGGCTCAAGTTGGCAAAAGCCCTCTCCCGGCGCGGGAGAGGGCTAAGGCGGCATCATATATCAGGCGGGCCGCGGATAGAAGAAGTGCCCGCCCCGCGGCAGGATGTCCGCATGATGGATTATGACGCTTTGGCGGCCCGCGGCTTTGCCGTCGCCCGGAACCTGATCGACCCTGCGGAGTGCCGCACGCTCGCCGCCCTCTGGCCGGATCAGTCCCATTTTCGCAAGCACATCGTCATGCAGCGCCATGGTTATGGGCAGGGCGAATACCAGTATTTCACATACCCGCTGCCCGAGCCGGTCGAGCGCCTGCGCCAGGCGCTGTATCCCGAACTCGCTCGCGTGGCCAATGCATGGAACGAGCAGCTCGGACGCCCGCAGCGCTTTCCGCCGACTCTGAAAGGTTGGCTGCAACAATGCCACGAAGGCGGCCAGAAGCGGCCGACGCCGCTGCTGCTGCGCTACGGGCCCGGCGACTACAATTGCCTGCACCGCGACCTCTACGGCGAGCTGGTGTTCCCGCTGCAGGCGACGATCCTGCTGAGCGCCCCGGAGCGCGACTTCTCGGGGGGCGAATTCATGCTGGTCGAACAACGGCCGCGCATGCAGTCGCGTGGCGAGGTGGTCCCGCTCGCTCAGGGTGACGCCATCATCTTCGCCGTGAACGAACGACCTGTGAAAGGAACGCGCGGCTGGCATCGCACCGCCATGCGCCACGGCGTATCGAGCGTGCGCGCCGGTCAGCGCTTCACCTTAGGCATCATCTTCCACGACGCGGCGTAGGTCGCGTCAGACGCCGGCGACGGCCTTGATCTCGGCCCGCAGCTCGGGAATGCCGAAGCCCGTCTCGCTGCTGGTCGGCAGCACGACGGGATGGGCAGCACCATGCTTGCGGGCGATGGCCTCGGCGGCGGCCACGGCCCGCGGCACGTCGGCAGCCTTGAGCTGATCGACTTTGGTCAGCACGACCTGATAGGAGACCGCGGCCTTGTCGAGATTCCGCATCGTCTCGCGGTCGCTCTCCTTCACGCCGTGGCGCGAATCGATCAGCAGGCAGACCCGCACCAAGGTGGGACGGCCACGCAGATAGGCGGAGGCGAGGTCCTGCCACGTCTCCTTCATCGACTTGGAGACCTGAGCGAAGCCGTAGCCCGGCAGGTCGACCAGCACCAACTGGTTCGCGAGATCGAAGAAATTGATCTGCCGCGTATGGCCGGGCTTAGCCGAGACGCGCGCCAACGTGCGCCGGCCGGTGAGCGCGTTCACGAGGCTCGACTTGCCGACATTGGAGCGGCCGGCAAAGGCCACCTCGGCCCACGTCGTAGGCGTCAGCGATTCGAGAGACGCCGCGCCCGAGATGAAATCGCAGGGACCCGCGAAAAGCTTGCGTGCCGCCTCGATTTCTTCCGGAGTACGGCCCTCCGGCGCGTCGTCCGGTCTCTTATCGGTCGGCATCAGCCCTTCTTGCCGGAGCCCTTGCCGCCCTTCTTGTTACCGTTGGCATTGGCTACCGGCGCCGGCGTGGCAGCGGCCGGGGCCTTGCCACCGCCAATCGGTGTGCCGTGGCGACGCATGATCATGTACTGCTGGGCGATCGACAGGATGTTGCTCCACGCCCAGTAGATCACCAGGCCGGCCGAGAACGGCGCCAGCATGAAGGTGAACAGGATCGGCAGGAACTGGAACACGCGCGCCTGCACCGGATCGGTCGGCTGCGGGTTCAGCTTCTGCTGCAGGTACATCGTGACGCCCATGATGATGGGCCACAGGCCGATGTTGAAGAAGTGCAGGAAGTCCGGCACGTGCCACGAGAAGAGGCCGAAGCCGGTCAGGATGGTGAGCGGATCCGGCGCCGCCAGGTCCTTGATCCAGCCGTAGAACGGCTGATGGCGCATCTCGATGGTGGTGTAGAGCACCTTGTAGAGCGCGAAGAACACCGGGATCTGCACCAGGATCGGCAAGCAGCCCGCCGCGGGATTCACCTTCTCGCGGCGATAGAGCTGCATCAGCTCCTGGTTCATGCGCTGGCGATCCTCGCCATAGCGCTCCTTGAGCTTCTCCATTTCCGGCTGCAGCGCCTTCATCTTGCTCATCGCCGCATAGGACTTGTTGGCCAGCGGGAAGAACACGAGCTTGACGATGACGGTCAGCACCAGGATCGACAGGCCGAAGTTGCCGAGCTGCACATAGAGCCACTCGAGCAGCCAGAACAGCGGCTTGGTAAAGAACCAGAACCAGCCCCAGTCGATCGTGAGGTCGAACTTGTCGATGCCGTACTTCGTTTCGTAGTCGTCGATCACGCGCACGATCTTCGCGCCGGCGTAGAGGCGGGAGTCCGTCGTGACGGTCGCGCCCGGCGCGGCGGCAACGCCGGCACCGACATAGTCGATCTGGTACTTGAGATCCGCGCCTGCACCGGTCTGCTTGATCGACGCATCGAGCTTGGCCTTCTGGTCGGGGACCAGGGTCGCCATCCAGTACTTGTCGGTGATGCCGAGCCAGCCGCCCGTCGTGGCGAGCTTCTGCTGCTTGTTACCCTTGAAGTCGGAGTAGCTGAACTCCTTCAGCGTGCCGTTGAACACGCCGTAAGGACCCTCGTGCAGGATGTACATGCCCTCGGCATGCGGCTCGCCGTAGCGCACGACGAGGCTCCACGGGAACAAGGTCACCGGCTTGTCGGTCTTGTTCTCGAAGCTCTGCTGCACGTCGAACATGAAGAATTCGTCGATCGACACGGTGAGGCCGAAGATCACGCCCTGACCGTTGTCCCAGGTGAGCTTCACCGGCTTGCCGGGCGCCACGGTCTGGTTGTCCGCGGTCCAGATCGAATCAGGACCCGGCACCTTGATTGCGGGATCGGACGAGGACCAGCCGAACTCGGCGTAGTAGGGGTGGGCGCTGCCGACCGGCGAGAGAACCGGAACGGGCGGGCTCTTGGGGTCGATGGTCTCGCGATACTTCACGAGCTGCACGTCGTCGATGCGCGCACCCTTGAGCGAGATCGAGCCTTCCAGCTCACCCGTGCGGAACGTGACGCGCGGGCTCTGGGCCAGCGCCTCGCTGCGACCGACCACCGGCTGCTGCGCGGGACCCGCGCCCGGACCGGGCTGCGTGCCGGGCGTGGCGGGCGCGCCCGGCTGGCCGGCTGGCGCCTGCGGAGCGCCCGGCTGGGTCGTCGTCTGCTGCGTGCCGTTGACCGGCGGCTTGGCCGGCGGGAAGGCCACCTGCCAGCCCACGATGATCAGCACCGAGAGGACGATGGCGACGATGAAATTCTTCTGATCCATTTCAGACGATCTTTCTCAGGCGATCTTTCCGGGCGCTCAGGAGCGCTCAGCGGGGTGGCAGGAAAGGGTTTGGTGCGGACGCCGTGCTGCAGCAGCGGCCGGTGGAACGGGATCCCAACCGCCGGCGCCCCAGGGACCGCAGCGGCAGAGACGATGCGCGGCGAGCCAGCTTCCCCGCAGCGCGCCATACGTCGTCACCGCCTCGGCCGCATAGGCCGAGCACGACGGCTCGTAGCGGCAGGCGCCGACGAAGAAGTAAGCGAGCGTGAGCTGATAGAACCGGATCGCGCCACGCAGGACGAAGGACATCATGCGGCCCGGAAACTGGCGACTTAACCGCGCGGGCGCAAGCAGTCCGTGCAGGTCATGGCGTCGCGACGACCCGCGCCTTGAGGCGCTTCAGCGCCTCCTGCAGTTCCCCGCGCATCGCGGCGAAGTCGCGGGCAAGGGCGCCCTGCCGGCCGACCAGCACATAGTCGAGGTCTGGCCGCGCCTCGGCCGGGATCACCAACCGGGCGATCTCGCGCAGACGCCGCCGCACGCGGTTGCGGACGACGGCATTGCCGACCTTTCGGGTCACGGTGAACCCCACCCGGATGTCGGGCAGGGCTATATCGGCGGGAATGGGTGCCACCTGAAGCACGAATCCAGGCGTGGCACAGCGGCGCCCCGCTTGGACGCGCAGGAAATCGCGACGATTCGGCAGACGCCCGAGGCGTGCCGCAGCCAAAAGAGGCTAGGCCGACAGACGCTTGCGGCCCGAGCGGCGGCGATTGGCGATGACCTTGCGGCCGCCCACCGTCGCCATGCGGGACCGGAAGCCATGCCGGCGCTTGCGCACCAGCTTGCTCGGCTGATAGGTGCGTTTCATGACGCAACTCCTTCAAATACAACGCCCCCGCGCGGTGCGCAGGGGCAAATTCCGTGGGCGAGCGTAATAAGCGTGAGACGGCGGCGAGTCAACGAGGCCCAATGAGGCCTAGGATAGCCCATGACCATCTTCCTGCACGGCTACCGTTACAGCGTCTACACGAGGATCGCCCGCCTGGCCCTGGCCGAGAAGGGCGTGACCTACGAAAGGGTCGAGGTGAACCCCTTCGCGGCCGAATACCCCGCCAACTATCTGCCTCTCCATCCCTTCCGGCGGGTCCCGACCCTCGTCCATGGCAATTTCGTCCTCTACGAGACCGGGGCCATCACACGCTATATCGACCGCGGCTTCGCCGGACCGTCCCTCCAACCCGCCTCGCCCCAGGCTTTGGGGCGTATGGACCAGATCATTGGCGTGGTTGATTCCTATACCTACTGGCCGCTGGTCCGGCAGGTCTTCGTGCACGACGTCTTTCGCCCCCGCACCGGTGGCGAGATCGATCCGGCGGAACGCGACAAGGGCCTGAAGGAAGCCACACGTGTCCTCTGGGCGCTCGAAGCCCTGGTCTCCGATGAGGCCTGGCTCTGCGGCCCCGACGTCTCGCTGGCCGACTTTCACCTCGGTGCCATGGTCGCCTATTTCGTCCTGTCGCCGCGTGGCGCTGCCCTGCTTGCCGAGTATCGGCGGCTCGCCGCGTGGTGGGGACGTTTCGGCGCCCGCGCCAGCCTCGTCGCGACCGACCCAGGCCTGCCGGTAACCCAGCCGTGACAGCATGTGCTTTGAGGTCTGGCGCGCGCAGGCGATTATCGGAGCCAGGCGATGCGAAAGGCCAGATGACCCCGTTGATGCTCCGCCGGCTGCTGCCCGTGGCAATTCTCCTGGCTGGGCTGGCGATTTTCCTGCTGCTCGGCCTCGAGCGCTATTTTTCCTACGACCTGCTGTATCGTCATCAGGCGACGCTGACCGAGTGGGTTGCGAAGCACGCCTTCATCTCGGCGGCAGCGTTCGTTCTCGCCTACACGATCGTCGTCGCCTTTTCTTTGCCGATCGCCATTGTGGTCACGCCGGTGGCTGGCTTTCTGTTCGGCACCTGGATGGGTGCCGGGCTTTCGGTGATCGGCGCTACGCTGGGTTCGGTCGCCGTCTTCCTCGCAGCCCGCACGGCTTTTCGCGATCTCTTCCGCGCTCGTGCCGGCGCGGCGCTGGCACGCTTTGAAGCGGGCTTCCGCCGCGACGATTTCAGCTACCTCCTGTTCCTGCGGCTGGTGCCGGTCTTTCCCTTCTGGTTGATCAACATCGTGCCGGCGCTGCTGGGCATGCGCCTCGACCGCTATGTGCTCGCGACCATGATCGGCATTGTGCCGGCAGCGATCGTCTATGCGAGTGTCGGCGCCGGCCTCGGCGTGGTGATCGGGCGCGGCGAGCGGCCCGATCTCGGCATCATCTTCGAATGGCGCATCTTGCTGCCTCTTCTCGGACTGGCGGTTCTCTCGTTGCTGCCGGTTGTCTATTCCCGGCTGCGCAAACCCAGCGCCACCCCGTGACATGAGCGAGCGCCTCACTCCCGACGTCTGCGTAGTCGGCGGCGGTTCGGCAGGCCTGGTCGTCGCTGCCGGCGCGGCCCAACTCGGCCTCGACGTCGTGCTGATCGAGCGCGCGTTGATGGGCGGCGACTGTCTGAACTTCGGCTGTGTGCCTTCCAAGGCGCTGATCGCGGCGGGAAAAGCAGCGCAGGCCCAACGCAGCGGCGGCGCCTTCGGCATCGCGCCGGTCGAGCCGCGCGTCGACTTCGCGCGCGTGATGGATCACGTCACAGAAACGATCGCCGCCATTGCACCCAACGATTCGGTAGAGCGTTTCGAGAAGCTCGGCGTTCGGGTTCTCAAGGAAGAGGCACGCTTCGTCGGCCGCACCGAGATTCAGGCAGGTCCGCATCGCATCGCGAGCAAACGTATCGTGCTCGCGACCGGCTCGCGTGCCACGCTGCCGCCGATCCCTGGCCTCGCCGACACGCCACACTTCACCAACGAAACGATCTTCGCCAACCGCACCTTGCCGGCACATCTCCTGATCATCGGCGGTGGCCCCATTGGCATCGAGATGGCACAGGCGTTCCGGCGCCTGGGGTGCCAGGTCACGGTGCTTGAGGCGTCGACATTCCTGCCCAAGGACGATCCGGAACTCGCCGCCATCGTCGTGGCGCGGTTGCGCGAGGAGGGCGTCGATCTGCGCGACGGTGTGAAGATCGACCGCATCGAACGCTCGTCCGACGGCGTTGTCGCCGTTCTCGGCAACGGAACACGATTTGCCGGATCGCATCTGCTGGTCGCTGCCGGTCGCAGTCCTGTCACCGACGGGCTCGATCTCGACAAGGCCGGTGTTGCCCACACCAAGCATGGCATCACCGTCGATGCATCGCTGCGCACCTCCAATCGCAACGTCTGGGCGATCGGCGACTGCAACGGGCTCTATGCTTTCACACATATGGCCGGCTACGAGGCCTCGCTGTTCATCCGCGGCGCCCTGTTCCGCGCTCCTGCAAAACTCGATGTGGCAATCGTGCCCTGGGCCACCTACAGCGATCCGGAGCTGGCGCAGGTCGGCCTTGGCGAACGGGCGGCACGGGAGAAGCACGGCGATGGCATCAAGGTGTTGCGCTGGAAGTTTGCCGAGAACGACCGGGCGCAGGCGGAGCGCGCGACCGACGGTCTGGTCAAGGTGATCACCGATGGGCGCGGCCGCATCCTGGGCGCCACCATCGTTGGCCCTCAGGCGGGCGAGCTGATCCAACCGTGGTGTCTTGCGATTTCGAAGCGGCTCAAGGTTTCAGCGCTCGCCAGCTTCGTGCCGCCCTATCCGACACTGGGCGAAGCCGGCAAGCGTGCCGCCGGCAGCTACTTCACCGAAACATTGTTCGGCCCACGCACACGCGGTCTCGTCCGTTTCCTGGCACGGCTGCCGGTCTGGTAAATACGAGCCGTGTCCGCCGGCCGGACACGCCAGGAAGGAGTGCGCCATGTCCCGACCGCGCATCGTCATCGTCGGCGCAGGCTTCGGCGGGTTGAATGCCGCCCATGCGCTCGGTGGCGTGGACGCCGACGTCACCGTCATCGACCGCCGCAACTATCACCTCTTCCAACCGCTGCTCTACCAGGTGGCCACTGCCGGTCTTTCGCCGGCGCAGATTGCCTCGCCGATCCGCGCCATCCTGCGGCGCGCGCCCAATGTGCGCGTGGTACTTGGTCGGGTTTCTGGCGTCGACAAGCAACGTCGCGTGGTCAAGTTGGACGATCGCGAGATCGAATACGACTCCCTCGTCCTGGCGACAGGATCGCGGCACGCCTACTTCGGCCACGACGAATGGGAGCGCGTGGCACCCGGCCTCAAGAAGATCGACGACGCCACCGGTATCCGACGCCGCATCCTGAGTGCTTTCGAACATGCCGAGTCGATGGCCCCTGCCGAAGACAGGAAGCGTTTCCTCACCTTCGTGGTGATCGGTGGAGGTCCGACCGGCGTCGAGATGGCTGGCGCCATCGCCGAACTGGCACACGTGGCGCTGCGACACGATTTTCGCACGATAGACCCGCGTGAGGCGCGCATCGTTCTCGTGGAAGCAGGCTCCCGCATCCTGCCTGCCTTTCCTCCCTCTCTCAGCGAGGCCGCGCGGAAGTCGCTCGAACGGCTGCATGTCGAGGTTCGCCTCGGCAATCCCGTTACCAATTGCGACGAGAGTGGCGTCACGATCGGCGACGAGCACCTTGCCGCCTCGACCATCGTGTGGGCCGCCGGCGTCGCGGCCTCGTCGGCATCGCGATGGCTTGGTACGGAGACAGATCGCGTCGGCCGCGTGGTCGTCGGCACCGACCTTACGGTGCCGGATCATCCCGAAATCTTCGTGATCGGGGACACGGCCCACGCGCTCGGCCGGGACGGCAAGCCATTGCCGGGCCTGGCGCCGGTCGCCAAGCAGCAGGGCGCCTACGTTGCCAAGGTGCTGCGTGCCCGACTGTCGGGCAAAAAGCCGCCGCCTCCGTTCCGTTATCGGGATTGGGGAACAATGGCCACCATCGGGCGCCGGGCCGCTGTTGCCGACTTCGGCCGGTTGCACATACGCGGCACGCTCGCCTGGCTGCTTTGGGGCCTCGTCCACATCTCGTTCCTGATCGGCTTCAGGAACCGGCTGGTCGTGATGCTCGAATGGATCTGGTCCTACCTGACCTTCCAATCCGGCGCTCGGCTGATCACCGGACCGGAATCCCAGTAAACGTATTCACACGGCGCCGGCAGGCATTCACGAAGAAGTATCCCTGGAATTCGGGTATTTTCGCCAACCATCGCCGGGGCCCGCTAGGCCCGATGGGACGACTTGGCTAGACTCCTTCTCAATGCCCGCCGACGTCACCGCACCGGCCCAGTCCGTCCGCCCGACCCGCCGACACAACTTCGCCTTTGGCCTGTCGTGGCGGATTCTCGGGCTGGTCGTCGCTGCCGTCATGCTGGCCGAGGTGGCGATCTTTCTGCCGTCGATTGCCCGCTTCCGGCTGGTCTATCTCGAGCAGCTCATCGAGAGCGGTGCTCTGGCGGCGCTCGCGCTCGACGCCACGCCAGACAACATGATCGACGAGAAGCTGAAGCGCACCCTGCTCGACCATGCGCGCGTGGATGCCGTGGCGCTGGTCGAGCCCAACCGGCCCAAACGTGCGCTGATGAACATCGAACCGCGGCCCGAGATGCCAGGGTTCAAACTCAAGGACCGTAGCGCACTCGGCCTGATCTGGGACGCCCTGTCGGCCATGTCGCACGACGGCTCGCGCTACATAAGGGTCGTTGGCGGCTCGATGCGCCTGCCGAAGGCCAAGGTATGGATCGTTGTCGACGAAATGCCGATGCGTGCCGCGATGTACGACTACGCCGGCCGCATTCTTGTCCTGTCGATCATCGTCGCCCTCTCGACGGCGGCACTGCTTTATCTGGCACTGCGCTGGATGGTGGTCAGGCCGTTGCAGAGCCTCTCCGCCGACATGACGGCCTTTCGCCGCGCGCCGGAGGATGTCGGCACCGAACGGCCGCCGACCCAGCGCAACGACGAAATCGGTGTGGTCGACCGCGAGTTCCAGAACTTGCAGCGCGAGCTGCGCGCCTCCTTGCGTCAGAAGTCACGCCTCGCCGAAGTCGGCGCTGCGACCAACAAGATCAACCACGACCTGCGCAACATGCTGTCGACGGCGCGGCTGCTGTCGGACCGGCTGGCGCGCAGCGACGACGAACGCACGCGCTCCCTGGCGCCTACCATCCTCAACACCATCGACCGTGCGGCACGGCTCGCCAGCGATGCCATCGAGTATGTGCGCGAGCGGCCGACGCCCAAGCTCGCCGAAGTCGACCTCGCCGATCTGGTGGCCGAGGTCGGCGTCGTCCTGCAGGAACAGGGCGAGGATCGCGACCCCAACCTGCTGCGGGTCTGGCTGAATGAAATCGGCAACGAACGCGTGAAGGCCGATCGCGACCTGTTGTATCGCGTGTTCCTCAATCTCGGTCGCAATGCCTTCGAATGCGGCGCCACCTCGGTCGCGGTGCGCTGCCGTACCAAGGAGGGCTTTATGCTGATCGACGTCGTCGACAATGGACCCGGCGTACCGCCGGCAGTCGCCAGCCAGCTCTTCCGGCCCTTTACCACGGGCGGCCGCGCGGGCGGCGCGGGCCTCGGGCTGGCGATTGCCCGCGATCTCGTGCGCCTTCATGGCGGCGACATCACCCTGACCGAGTCGAGCGCCAAAGGCACGACGTTCTGCTTCACCCTGCCTTTGACTTAGCTTTCGGCCTTCAGGCGCGCGAGGAAGGTACGGATCCGCTCGGCGTTGCCGCCGAGATCCGACTCGCCGATTCGGCTCTTGGCGCGAATGTCGATGCGGCTGCCGTTCCCCTGCGGACGGATGCGGACCACGATGTCGTCGCGGAAGCCGAACCATTTGCTGGTCGAGATGGCTTCCAGCCGTCCCTCGGCCGGTGCTCGCGCGACGATGTCCCAGCCGAGCGATTGGGCGGCCTGATCGACGCGACGAAAGGCTTCGACCGGCGGCACCGCCAGGACCAGGGGCTCGATATCGGGGAATGCTGCTTTCTGCAGCGGTGCGCTGGCGGGGGGATAGGCCGGCGGGTTGGGCGCGCCGCGGCGCAATTGAAGCGTCGCGACCAGTGGCGGCGGATTGGTCGTGTCGGTCGTGATGTCGTTGATCGCGGGCAGAGTGTGCGCCTGCAGGAACCAACGTAACGGCACCCAGGACGTCGCAACACCGATGGCGATGGCGAGGAAGGCCGCGACGAAGCCCCGCCGCCTGTCGCCCGGACGCGACGGGATGATCGTGGCAAGCCCCAGGGCCGCACCGGCGACTGCCATGTAGAAGCCATAACGGAAGACGCCGATAGCCGCCTCCACGTCCAGACCGAGGAAACGATGCAATGGCCCTGGGGCAGCCACGATCAATGCAGCCACACTGGCCAGTATGAAGGCCACACGCGCCAGCCTGTGGCTTATCGGGTTGGTCGGCCGAACAAACATCCACGCTCCGCTGGTGGTATCGTAACCGCGAAACGAAACCGACGCATCCGCTCGACAATCTGCACTTCATTCTCTATGCGGCGACGATGACTGCTGCCGACACCATCCGGCGCCGCGCCATGGCGGCAGGACTCGTTGCCATCGGCCTATGGGGCATGCTCGCGGCACTGTCAGTGCTGGCAGGACCCATCCCGCCGTTCCAGATGGTGGCCATGACCTTCACCGTCGGCGCGACGATCGGGATCGTGCGCGCCCTGATGCGCGGTGTCGGCTGGGCCGGGCTGGTCGGCTGGCCAGGAAGGGTATGGCTGCTCGGGATCGGCGGCCTCTTCGGTTATCACGCGCTCTATTTCGCCGCCCTTCAGCTCGCACCACCGGCCGAGGCCAATCTGGTCAACTATCTCTGGCCGCTGCTGATCGTCCTGCTTTCCGCGCCACTGGCGGGCGAGAAGCTGGGCTGGCCCCATCTTCTGGGCGCCCTCCTGGGATTTGCCGGCGTGGCAATGCTCGCCTTCGGGCGCGGCGTACACTTCGCAGGTGATCATATGTTGGGCTATGCGCTAGCCCTGGGCTGCGCGCTCACCTGGTCGCTCTATTCCGTTCTGTCGCGCCGCTTCGGCGAAACGCCGACCGATGCCATCGCAGCCTTCTGCGCAGCGTCGGCCATGCTCTCGCTCGTCTGCCACCTCGCCTTCGAACGCACCGTCTGGCCTGCCACACCAACGGCCTGGCTTGCCGTGCTGGCGCTCGGCTGCGGCCCGGCCGGCACCGCCTTCTATTTCTGGGATCACGCGGTGAAGCGCGGCGACATCCGGGCGCTGGGGGCGCTCTCCTATGCGACCCCCACCCTCTCGACTGCCATTCTGATCGCCTGCGGCCTCGCGGAGCCGACGGGTACGCTCCTGATCGCGGCCCTACTGGTTACCGTCGGCGCCGTCCTCGCTTCGCGCGAGTTGTGGAAGCGCTAGCCGGGCGCCCAGCCCGGCGGGGCGAGCTCGAAACCGGCGAAGTCGAAAGCGGGCGCCACGGTGCAGCCGACCAAGGTCCAGTTGCCGAGGGAGCGCGCGGCCTGCCAGACGCCGCGCGGCACGACGATCTGCGGCGTCTCGCCGAGGCCGAAGTCGCTGCCGAGCCGCAGATGACGCGTCGTACGGCCGTCGTCGCTCATGGAGAGTTCTAGCGGTGCGCCGGCATAGTGATGCCAGACTTCGTCGGCATCGACGCGATGCCAGTGGGAACGCTCGCCGGCTTTGAGGAGGAAGAAGATCGCCGTGCTCGCGCCGCGGCCGCCTGGCCCGGTGGCATCGGCCGACCGGAAGGTCTCACGAAAATGCCCGCCCTCGGGGTGCGGCTGCAGCCCGAGGCGGGCAATGATCTCGTCGGCTGTCACGCGATCAGGCCGGCGGCGGAACGGTAGCCTTCATCGACGGCAGCTTGCCGAAGGCAGTGAACCACTTGGCAAGCTTCGGCCGCTTGGCGCGCCAGTCATGGCTGCCGAAACGGAAGTCGAGATAGCCCAGGGCGCAGGCGATGGTGACGGTGCCGATGGTCGGTTTGCCCCTCAAAGTCTTGGCCTCTGCCTCGAGCTGATCGAGGACGCCGTCGATCTTCTTCATCTGGCCCTTGGTCCAGTCGGGCCAGCGCCGCTCTTCCGGGCGCAGGAAACCTTCGTAACGCGCGAGCAGCGCCGCATCGAGCAGGCCATCGCCCATCGCCTGCTGGCGCAGCGCGACCCAGCGATCGCGGCCCTTACGCGGGAACAGCTTGCGGCCCTTGTGTTGATGGTCGAGGTACTCGCAGATCACCGGCGAGTCGAAGAGGTCCATGTTCTTGATCGACAGCGCGGGGATCTTGCCGATCGGATTATGCTTGTCGACATCGGCGTTGGGCGCCACGGGCGTCAGCGCCACGTTCACCATGTCGATCTTCTTGTCGAGCCCCGTCTCGAGCGCCAGCACCCGGACCTTGCGGGCGTAAGGCGACGACGGAGAATAGTAGAGCCTCATCTTGGCCATGGTCGGTCTCCTGTCTTCCGGTCGCGTCAGGCGCCGGCCATCCGGGGGATCTCGGTATCGTTCAGCCGCACCTTGCGCGCCGTCTCGACGAGCTGCTGCCAGGTGGTGGTGTCGATGGGAACGCCGTTCTTCTCGCGATCGAGCTTGCGCGCGCGCTCCGGCTCACCCGGAACCAGCACTTCATCGACGCCGGGCTGCGGCTTGGCCGACTTCACCCAGGCAATGAAATTGTCGACCTCATCCTCGTAGAAAGCGGTGCCGCCCATCGCATCGGGATCGATGATGATCGACAGCATGTTGTTGATGATGTCGGTGCCGTCCTTCTTGATCGTGCGCGGGCTGTGCGTGCGGCCGCCGGTGAGCGCGCCGGCGAGCAGGTCGCAGATCACGGCGAGGCCGCCGCCCTTGTGCAGGCCGAACGGCAGGATGGCGCCGTAGGGCGCGTTGTACATGACGCCCGGCTCGGTCGTGGCGTTGCCCGCCGCGTCGATCAGCAGGCCGGGCTCCATCTGGATCTTCTTGTTGTTGGCAACACGCACCTTGCCCATCGCCACCTGGCTGGTGGCGAAGTCGAGCACGATCGGCTCCTGGCCTTTGCGCGGGATGGCCGTGCAGTAGGGGTTGGTGGTGAAGCGCGCCTCGGCGCCGCCGAACGGCGCGACGAGCGACTTGTGGCCATGCACGTTGACCCAGTGCGTGCTCACCATGCCGGCGCGGGCGCACTGCTCGCCCCAATGGCCGATGCGGCCGATATGATGCGAGTTCTTCAGGCCGACAACGCAGACGCCGTGCTTCTTCGCACGCTCGATGCCGATGTCCATCGCCTCCTTGGCGATCACCTGGCCATAGCCGGCACCACCCTCGACCACGATCACCGCGCCGTTGTCGCGGTCGATCTTGGCGTGGTGGTTGCGCTTGCAGGCGCCCGTTATCGTGTTCTGGATATAGTGCGGCATCATGCCGACACCGTGACTGTCATGGCCAAACAGGTTGGCGAGCACGAGATGGTCGGCGACCAGTTTCGCTTCCTCGGCCGAGCTGCCGTCCGCACGGCAGATTGCCATCGTGAAGCCATGCAGGCGGTCAGGTTCGATCCGGACCTCACCCACAGTGCTCTGCCCCTCGGCCATATCTTTCTCTCCCCCCGGTACACGCTTTCGGCGCGCAAGGTTCCGCGTCGTCCCGGCCCTGTCAACGACGAAGCGGCACGCCTTGAATACACTGGAAAAAAGACGCCCTGATTTCGCCCATCTGGCCGCCCAAACACGGCCGGATCATCGCCTGGGGTCTTTGCCCGTGGTAGTGAGCAACAAAGCCCTCTCTCGTTCTCCGGGAATCTCGCATCGAATGCGATCTCTAGCCCGCCTCGCCTTGTTCCTGCTGCTGCTGGTCGGTGTCGCGGACACAGCTTCGGCCCAAACAGCGTCGCAGCAGCCGCAGCGCCCCTTCGGCCAGCTCACCGACCTGTGGACGCGTCAGCTGGACCGCATTGCCACACGCACCGAGCAGGCGGGCCTGCTGCCGATCGAAATCGATGGGCTGCGCGAACAGGCGACCGACGTGCGGACCGCGGCAATCGCGGCGGCCGCGCTGGCGCGCAACGATCTCGCCGACACCAAGAAGCTGCTGGCGCCACTCGAGATCAAGCCGGGCACCGATGCGCCGCCCGAAACCGACGCGCTGAAGGAGGAACGCCAGCGGCTGACCGACCAGGCGACGCTCAATGAAAGCCGGCTCAAGCAGTGCGAGGTGGTGATCGCGCGCGCCGACCAGCTGCTCGAACGCCTGACCAAGGTGCGCGGCGAGCTGGTGTTCCAGACCCTGACGCGACGTGATCTCTCGCCGCTGTCGGCCGAAGTCTGGACAAAGATCGGGCCGCAGCTCGGCACCGCACTCGAGACGCTGGGCACGGCCATCGCCACGTGGGCCCGCAACGGCCTTACGCCTCTCCGCAAACAGGACCTCGTCCCGCTGGCCTTCTGGGCGGCGATCACTATCGGCCTCTGGTGGTTCGGCCGTGCGCTGCGCCAGCGCTTTGGCCGCAGTGGCACACACGTCAACCTGCAGCGCTATCGCACCATCGCCACGGCCATCGACGGGCTCGGCCTCGTGCTGGTGCCGATTCTTGCGGTCTGGCTGGTCAGCAAGCTCCTTCTCGCGACAGCACCGCCGGCGCCCCTCGACAGGCTGGTGCCGGAAGTAGCGATCCGCCTGATCTGGCTTCTCCTGGTCTTCGGCATGACGGCAGCTGGCCTGTCGCCGGGCCGGCCGGAATGGCGGTTCATGCCGCTGACCGACGACAGCGCGCAGCACCTGTCGCAGGCTTTGCGCCGCCTGATGGTGGTCGGCGTGGCGCTGGATCTCGTTTATGTCGCCCTGACCCGGGGCGCAGATCACAGCGCGATTGCTCCCGTTGGCGCACTGATCCTCACCACCACAGTGGCGCTGCTGGCGCTACCGGCGCTCTCCAATCGTTCCTGGCAAGCCGCGCGCCCTGAAGGCTCTGATCTGCCACCGATGATCGGCGGCACCTGGTGGTCGATTATCCGCTTGGTGCTGACCGTGATGGTTCTCTCGTCCATCGCCTTCGCCCTGGCAGGCTATGCGACGCTCGCCTCGCACCTCCATGCGGCAATCTCGGCGACCTGTGCGTTGATTGCGATCGCTTTGCTGCTGCATCAGCTTGTCTCCGACTTGCTCGAAGCCGCCGCCGCGCCGGATACGCCGCCAGGTGCCTGGGTCCGCCGACGGTTCGGCCTGCCGCCCGACACCACCATACGCGGTCAGCATCTGGTGCTGTTGCTGTTCGATGTGGCGCTGGTGCTGTTGCTGGCGATCGCCATTCCGGCGGCCTGGAACGTCGACATCGACGCTATACTCGACGGCTTCGGACAGCTTCTGCGCGGCGTGAAGGTGGGCGGCGTCACCATCTCGCTCGGCAATGTCGGCATGGCGATCATCGCCTTTGCCGTCTGCATGCTGCTTGCCCGCCTGGTGCGCAGCATCGTGCGTGATCGCGTCCTGCCGAGCGTCGACGCGCCCCTGCCATTGCGTCAGTCGATCGACGCCGGCCTCAACTATATCGGTGTCATCGTCGCCATCCTGATCGGGATCGGCGCGCTCGGTGTCGATTTCACCAACCTCGCCATCGTGCTGGGCGCTCTGTCGGTCGGTATCGGCCTTGGCCTGCAGAACATCGCCAACAACGTGATCTCCGGCGTCATCCTGCTGGTCGAACGACCGATCAAGGCGGGTGACTGGATCATCGTGAACGGCCACGAGGGCTTCGTGCGGCGCATCAACATCCGCGCCACCGAGATCGAAACCTTCCAGCGTACGCATGTGATCGTGCCCAACAGCGCCTTCCTGCAGAACCCGGTCGTCAACCGCACCTATTCGGACACATCGAGCCGCGTCGAACTCAAGATTACCGTGCCGCTCGGGACCGACGTCGCCACCATGGAAGGCCTCCTGCGCGAGGCAGCCCTGGGGCATGCCCGCGTTCTGCGCGTGCCGGCGCCGATCGTGCGCTTCATGCGGATCTCATCGTCGGGACTCGATTTCGAACTCTTCGTCTTCGTGTCTCGACTCGAAGACCGACAGATCGTTACCAACGACCTGAACCGCGCGCTGCTCGCCAAGCTGATCGAACTCAAGATCATCGATCCGGCGCCCATGTCGGAACTCAAGCTGCGCGGTCTCGAAAGAGTCGGAGTCACGCTGCTGCAGGGCGATTCCGAATCGGAACCTAGGAGCGGCCACAAGGACGCTCCCGCGGAAAAGTCTCCGGAGAAGTCGGGCGATGCCGACGCGCCGCCGAAGGTCTGAGGCGCCACGCCGCCGCTGGCCGCTCTATGCGCTGTTCGCCACGGGCGTGCTCGCAGGCGTGGCCCTTTGGGCTTATGCGCCATCGCTGCCTGCCGAAACACTGATCGCGCGCTACACCAACGACCGCTCGCGCTTCGTCGATGTCGGCGGCGTGCGCGCGCATGTTCGCGACCAGGGCAATCCCGCCGGTGTGCCGATACTGCTGATCCATGGCTCCAACGGATCGCTGCAAGTGTGGGAGGGCTGGGCGCGCGAGCTGGGCGCGGACGCCCGCGTGATCTCCGTCGATCTGCCCGGCCACGGCCTGACCGGCACCTGGCCGCGCGATGAGTATACCGTCGAGGCCTACGCCGATTTCATCGAGGTGCTGATCGACAATCTGCACCTCGACAAGGTCGTGCTCGTGGGCCACTCGCTGGGCGGCGCCGTGGCCTGGACCTTTGCGGCAACGCGTCCCGACCGCGTGATCCAGCTCGTACTGGTCGATGCCGCCGGCTATCCGCGGCAGGACGACGAGGTACCGCTGATGACGCGGCTGGCACGCACACCGGTGCTGGGCGACATCGGCATCTACTTCAAGCCCGAGAGCATGGTGAGGCGCTCGCTGCGCGATGCCTATGCAGACCCCGCCCAGGCAACGCCGGACCGGATCAGGCGCATGGCCGAGCTGCAACGCTTCCCCGGCAACCGCGAGGCCACGCTCCAGCGGGCCCGCACGCAGGAGCCGCTCGACCCCACGCCGCTGCGCCGCATGGACGTGCCGACCCTGATCCTGTGGGGCGGCAAGGATCGCTGGGTACCGGCTGCCGATGCCTTCCGTTTCCAGAACGACATCAAGGGCGCCAAGCTCGAGATCTTCGGCAACCTCGGCCACAATCCGATGGAGGAAGATTCCAAGGCGACCGCCGCCGCCGTCGCTGCGTTCATTGCCGGCGCCCCGCTGCCACCGCAGCCGGTGGAGCCCGCACCGCCGCCCGAACCGGAGCCCGCCGGCAACGATCACGCGGTGCAGCCCTCGGTCGTGCCCGAGAAAGACTGACGGGCTCTACGGCATCATCCGTCGCTGTAGAAGCTCCGACCATATAGCCTCGGCGACCACGCGGTTTCCGTAAGCAGTATGATGCAGTTTGCCGCCATAGAGCGCGGCAAGCCCGTCTGTCTGTACCGCTCTGTCGATTTCCTGGAAGGTATCCAGGGCAGCCAGACCCGCCTGAACAGCACATTGCAGCACGAACAGGGAAAGCCGGCGCTCCTCCTCGCGAAAGCGCCTCTCCTGCCAGACAGTGGGATCGTACTGGGCGACGACGAGCGTTGGCGTGCCGATGGCGGCGAGGCGGTGCATCAGCGGACAGACCAATTTCTCGCCCGTGCCTCGGGGCAGCGCGCGTTCGTTATCTCCGACCCAGACAAAAGGATCTGCGACGACGCGATTCTCGATCATTCGCAACAAGTAGGACCAACCCAACACGCGATGCCACAAGGGAACTTTGCTGCCCGGAGCCGGATGATCAGGAACCGGCACATGGCGTAATTCGAGCCCGATGCCGACGAGTTCCACGTAGGCCTTTTCATGTCCCCACAGCCGGCTCATCTCCATCCGGCGCACATCGTCGGCAATGAAGCTCATCACGATCATTGCCGGCTGCACCGAAGACGCGAGCCGCTCTGCCCGCAATACGATCTGGTCAAGCCCGTAGGCCGGAACGCCCGCATTGATGGTCCGCTGCCGCGCCAATCCCTGGAGATAGGCAGGCCATGTCTCGCCATCACCGACCTCGTCCCCGTAGGCGAATGAATCGCCGATCGTCAGGATTGGTGCCTGCACAACGCTCGGGTCGTTCGGGACGACGCGGAAGCCTTCGGCGTCGTGGTTTGCCTTCGCCGAGATAAAGCCGGGCTTCGGCACGAAACCCAGAACCGAATCCCAAATCACGGAGCTGGCACCCGAGTCGTAGGTGCTACGATCGGCGACGACAAAGTTCGACCAATCCAGCAAGGCGGATTTGCCGTAGCGGGCCCTGATACCAAGCTCCAGAACGGTGAGTGTCACCAGAACGGACACGACGACGAGAGCAGCGCAGCCGCCGACCTCGCGGCCCCTAGCGCTCAAGCAGGGCCTCGACCTGAGCGTCGACGAACGCGGCATCTTCGGGATTGTCGCGGGGATTGCCGGCGCGGTGGCCCCATACCGAGGGGATTTCGGCCAGCCTGCCGTACTTGAGATGCGGCAGCTCGGCGCGATTGTCGTCCGTCTGAAAATAGAGATCGGTGGCCGACGGCATCAGCAGCACCTTGGCCTTGATGCCGGCCAACGCCATCTCGAGGTCGCCGCGATAGAGATCGTTGGCCGAGATATCGCCGTGCTGCCAGGTCCAGAGCTGGGCCAGCAGGTCGCGCGCGTCGCGCCGCAGGAAGTTCGCCTCCCAGGAGCGCACGAGAAAATCCTCGAGGCTGTCGAAGCCCAGCCCGCGCCACATCTCCCGGCGATAGAAGGTCTGGCTGAGTGCCCAGCCGGCATAGATGCGCCCCATGGCGCGCAGGCCGTCCTCGGGCGTGCGCGCCGCCTGAAGCGTGGCGCGGATGCCTTCGAGAAAGACGAAGTTGTGCGGCGCCGTGCGCGCCGAGCCGCAGTTCACCACGATGCGCTCGACCGCGTCACCAAACAGCGCGGCCCAGTGATAGGCCTGCTGCGCCCCCATCGACCAGCCATAGACCATCTTCAGCCGGTCGACGCCGAACAGCTCGTTCAGCAAGCGGCGCTGCTGCAATACATTGTCGTAGGTCGTGACCTCCGGGAACTCCCCCGGCGTGTTCGACGGCGACGACGAGAGGCCGTTTGTGAACATGTTGGGGATGACGATGAAATAGCGGCTGGGGTCGAGGCAGTGTTCCGGATTCACCAGCCATTCGATGTCGGTGTGGTGGGCGCCGTAGCTCGTCGGATAGAGAATGACGTTATCCCGCCGCGGCGAGAGTGTGCCGAACGTCTTGTAGACGATACGTGCATTGCGCAGCGTGCCGCCGCGTTGCAGCGGAAGGTCACCGCACTCGAAGACATCCTGGCTGGTTCTCACTTGCGCCCGCCGCCTAGGAGATCGGCGCCCACAGCCCTTCCTTGTAGGCATGCTCGGTAGCGGCTTCGCGTTGCTTCTTCTCGTCCTCGGAAAGACCAACCTGATCCCCGACCATGCGGCTGATCGAAGGGAAGGTACCCTTGGGCTGGACGTAGTCGCCGGTCCACAGCCGCGACCGCAGCAGCGCCTTGGCACAATGCAGGTAGGCCTGCCGCACCGAGACCACGATGGCGCACTTCGGCGCTTTGCCCTGCACCGCCATCGACTCAAGCAATGCCGGATCGACGGAGAGCCGCGCCGTACCCGCGATCCGCACCGTCTCGCTGACGCCGGGCAGCAGGAAGATCAGCGCGATCTCCGGATTCTCGAGCAGGTTCCTCAGCGTATCGAGCCGGTTGTTGCCGGGACGGTCGGCAATCGCGACCGTTTTCTCGTCGATCACCTTGAAGCCACCGGGTGGATCGCCACGCGGGGTGACGTCCTGCTTGCCCGAGGCGTCGGCCGTGGAGACCAGACAAATCGGCGACAGCCCGATGAAACGGCCCATATGGACGTCGATCCGGCCGATGTCCTTTATCGCCGCGGTCTTGGACACCGGCGCATAGGAGCCGACCAGGGCCGCCGCGCCATCTGCATCGAGCAGGGCAGGTTCCCTGGGTGCCGCAGAAAATGGCATCGAATCAGGCATTTGTTAGACCTCCAACATAGGCAGCCCAAGGCTACCAGCCGAGTCATTCCTTGGAAACCATTCGCCCGGACGAGTCGTTGGTTTGCAAGACATCCAAGAGAGGAGGACCAGATGAGCGATTACAATCCCAACGATCTGGGTCCCAACCGTGGCCGTTATGGCCAGGAACCGGGATACGAGACCGACAGCGGAAATTCGGGCTTCGCGCTTTTGGCCATTCTGGCCGGCGTCGCCCTGGTGGGCGGATTCCTTTACTTCGCCAACCCGCACAACGGCAACGAACAACAGGCCCAGTCACCGCCAGCTACCGAACGGTCGCTGACCCAGACGCCGGGCGCCAACCCGAACACGGTGCCGGGCATCGACCAGCCCAGGCCGCCGGCCTCGGCAGCGCCGATGGCCCCGGCCACACCGACCGAGCCGCGCCCGTCGCCGCAGGAGTAGACCATGGCGAGTGACGAACTTCGTGCGCCCAGCAGAGGTCTCTACCTCGTGCTGGGCGTCGTGGCGGTCCTCGTGATTGTGGTCGGCATGCTGTTCATGTCTGGCACGGTCGAAGTCCGCAACGACACGGCCCGCGCTCCGTCCGATCCGGCGGCAACCTCGTTGCCTGCCGACGAGCCGCGAACGCCGGCGATCCCTATGCGTCCGGCACCGGCACCCGCGGAGACTACGCCGGCACCCGACCGACCGGCCCAGCAGTAAGGGAGGCTCGGGACAAAAAAAGAGCCCGACCGCGAGTTCCGCGATCGGGCGCACAGGCCTTAATCTCTGCAAGTTCGAGTTAGCAGTTTGTCAGACGGCGGACCAGACGGTCCGCCGTTTTTTTAGTGCATAGCTTGCTTGCATCCGGCCGAAGCCAAGCGCCGTCACCCAGATGGGGGAATGACCGGAGGAGGCGGCGCAATCGCAGGGCGGGTTACCCGGCCGCCGCGGATGGTCAGCCGCCAGGGAATCGGGTCCGACCGGCCCATGGCCGCCCCCTGGGCGGCCAGGCAGCGCTGAAAGACCGGATCGAACATGTCGTCATTGTCGCCGCCACCGCCGATGCGGCAGGGGCCGGGTGGCGGCATGCCGGGCTGCGGGACTTTGGCGCCGTAGTCGATCAACGAGGCGGCATCGATGTAGCGCGCGACGTTGCCGCGCTGGCGGCCGACGGTGAGCAGCGACTCGACGCTGGACCGCAGGAGCTGATCGATGGCGACGGAGGCGGTGCGGCCCGCGATGCTCAAGAGATCGAGACCGTCCTTGCCGGTGCAGTCGCGGCCGACCTTCATGTCGCCGCTGACCACGATGGTGACGTCGAGCCGCCGGCCCTGCAGCGCTGCCTGCAGTTCGCGCGTGAAGAAGACATGCAGGCGCACGCCGCCGTCGACATAGAGGTTGTTGTCGATGAACTCCGGCGGGAAGCCGATGGGAAGCGCCGCCGAGGCCATGATGGCCGCTACCATGCGCTGCCGCTTCTGCGCCATGGTCATGTCCTGGCGCGCGGCAATCGCCGTGAGGTCAAAGACCTCCGGCACACCGCTGTCGAGATTGGTGGCCATCACGGCAAGCGTGCGCGTGGCGTTCTCGGCAGCAATAGCCTCGACCATCTCCTCGTCCAGGATTTCCTCGACCTTCCGCCGGAGCGGCGCGTTGTCGTAGAGCGACGTGGCGGTAAGCAGCGAGAGCGTGCCACGCGAGGTGAAGACATCCTTGTTGCCGAGGTTGGAATACATCTCGCGCAGCTTGGCCATGCGCTTGGCGTCGCCCAGGAAGATCACGGGCGCGACCATCGAGCCGGTGCTGACGCCCGTCACCACGTCGAACTTGGGCCGCGGCTCTGCGCTGTTCTCGCCCCAGCCTTCGAGGAACCCTGCCGAGAAGGCACCCCATGCGCCGCCCGCCGAGACGGAGAGAATGCGCGTCGGAGGTGGTGCGGCAAGGCGTGGTGCAGCAGTAGGTGGCGGGGCCGGCACCGGCGCCTGCTGGCGCGCATCGGCCTGGGCGGCGACCTTGTTACGAAAGGCAGCCGTCCGCGGCGTCGCGGGCGGTGGCGGCGGTGCAGGGGCGGCAGCGACCGGAACACCATCGGGTGGCACAGGCGCGAGCTGTGCCTGTGCTTCGATGACGCTCTGATAGATGTCCGGCCAGGGATAGGGCGAGCGTCCTGCCGTGGCGATCGACTTGCAGACTTCACCCTGCAGAGCCTCCGGTCGCGGCGAACCGCAGCCAACCAACATCAACGCCATGGCCACGATGGCGAGCCGACGTACAGTCATGTCCCTCTCCCCAGAGGATTAGGACTCAAGTGTGCGGACAATGCGGGCCGGGCGTCTAGGCCCGGCCGCGCAGATCTCGACGCTCAGGCCTTCTTCTTTTTCGCAGCCTTTTTCTTGGTGGCTTTCTTCTTGGCGGCCTTCTTCGTCGCTTTCTTCACCGCTTTCTTTTTCGCTATTTTCTTTTTCGCTGCCGTCTTCTTCGCTGCTTTCTTGGCACCAACGGGCAGGCTCAGTGACAATGAATCCTCGCCGGGCGGATCTTCGCCGGTCGAACCCGGATCATCCTCTTCGGTTCCGTCGGTTTCAGGCGTCTGCAGGATGATCAGGGTGATGAACTTTGTGACGTCCTGCGGCAGCGGGATGGCGTTGGCGACCACACGCAGATCCGTCCCGGTCACCGCCGCGAACTTGATCGCCTCGCAGTCGGCCGAGAGCAACGCAGTCTTGATGAACCTCTTGATGTCTTCAGCCGCATCGGCGCTGCCGCCGGGAGCATTGTTTGCCTTGGAATGCAGGACCTTGAGGAATCCCCACCATCGCTTGGAGTGGGTTGTGTTGGGTCCCCCTGCGTCACCCCAGATGCGCATCCGGCGCGCGATCTTTTGCAGCTTGAGTCCGGCGGCACCCGCATTGAAGCGATTCATGCGCGCTGACGTCGATCGAATCTTCTCGATGCCGCTATTCGGACCGCTGTCGCTAAACTTGAAATCCAGCCTGGAGACAATCCGCTGGATCTGTTTGTCGTTGAGCCAAAGTCCCATCGTCTGCTCCCCGTTTGACTCTATGGGTGCGCGACTCTCATTGCCTCGCGACGGCCGACGGTCGCGTAGCGACGGCCGAGCGATCTACCAAAGACTGTTCGCAGGCCACTGGTCGCGGCCCACTCATCGGCGCGCTCCTCGGAGCTCAGCCAGAAGTAGTGAGGATGGGCAGGAGCGCCGCCCAGATGGTGTCCGGTCTCGTGGGCCATCACCCAGGCGATGCCCGCGATCGAGAGACGACGATGTCGCGCAAGACCGCCATAGAGACGGATGCGCTTCCGGCCATCCAGCACGAAGGCCTGTGCGTTGCAGGTCGGTGACGTCCACAGGATGTCGAAACGGATGTCGGGGAAGCGCACGGCGAAGCGCCCGACGATCCCTTCGATCCGGGTGCGATGCCTAAAATCCAGTAAAGATCGTAAATTACGCTTCGGCGTTACTGAGCCCAGGATCATGCCAAGGTCTCCACCGATCGACGTTGGACCTTAGGTCGAGGTGAGCCGAGAGTCTACAACCTCGGCGATTCTCGATGAGACTCCCTTCTCGCTGAAAGGCCCGCTAAACTCGTTCTGCACCACCGTCGGGGGAAGACGATGCGTTGCACGAGTTGTGAAACCGACAACACAGCGGACAGCCGTTTCTGCATCGCCTGTGGCGCTGCTCTGGGTCAGTTGTGCCTATCGTGCAATCACCTCAATGCCGCGACAGCCCGGTTCTGCACCCAGTGTGGCACGGCCGTGCAACGTTGGCCGACGGCCGGCTCTCACAACGCCTCCGCCATTCGGGGAGAGCTAAAGCAGATCACCGTCCTGTTCGCGGACGTCTTCGGTTCGACGGAGCTGATCGAAGCGCTCGACCCTGAGGAAGCCGACCTCCGTCTGGCTCCCTGCATCGACGCCATGAAGGAGGCCGTCCATCGCTTCGACGGTACAGTCGTCAAGATTCAAGGCGATGGTGTCATGGCTCTGTTCGGAGCGCCCAACCCGCAGGAAGACCATGCCGTGCGTGCCTGCTGCGCCGCGCTTGCCATGCAGGCCGCTTTCAAAGCCTTGGCGGCAGAGACACCGCCGGTCCGGGTCGGCATACATTCCGGCGAGGTGCTGGCGCGGGTGATCGCCAACGATTTCTCCAATGAATTCGATGCGACGGGCCTCACGGTTCACATCGCCAATCGCCTGCAAAGCCTGGCGCCTCCTGGCGGCATCGCTCTCTCGTCGGCAACGCGGCGCGGCGCCCGGCAGTTCATCTCCGTCGAATCGCTTGGCACCCAGCAAATTCGCGGCCTTTCGGCTCCCCTCGAGATTTTCCTGCTGACCGGCCTGCGGCGTGGTCCCAACAGTCAGCGGTTCAGCAACGAGATTGACCGCTCGGATTTCGTCGGACGTGATACCGAGATGGCTTTGCTCGAACGTGGCCTGGAGCGGGCCGACGAAGGCGATGGTTGTGCTGTCGGCCTCGTCGCCGATGCCGGCATCGGCAAAAGCAGGCTTTGCTTCGAGTTCGCCGAACTCTGTCGCGCCCGCGGCATTCGAGTGCTCGAAGGTCTCGCCCTGGCGCACAGCCGCGCGACGCCCTTCGAGCCGGTGATCGACGTGATGAAGGCTCTCTTCGAGATGACGCCGGACGACGAACCGGAACGGGCCCGCGAGAAGATCGCCGCGGTACTGCAGTCGCTGAGCGTCGACCTCGGCGCCGACCTGGCGCTGCTGTTTGATTTCCTTGGCGTCGGCGATCCGGCCACCAAGCTTCCCCGCGCCGATCCAGTCGTGCGGCGCGAGCGCCTCAACGGATTGTTTCGCCGGCTCATCCGGACCGCCGGAGCAACGACACCCGCGGTCATCCTGCTTGAGGATCTGCACTTCCTCGATTCCGGCAGCGAATCGCTCCTGGAGGTACTGGCCGAGTCGCTGCCCGGCACGCGCATCCTGCTGGTGGTCAATTTCCGCCCGGGTTATGCCGCGGCCTGGATGCATGGCGATCACTACGATCAGGTCTCGCTGGCGCCATTACGGCGGAGCGCAGCAGATTTGCTGGCCACACAGCTTCTCGGCGACGACGAATCGGTAGCACCGCTCCTGGAGTTGATGGCCGACCGTGCCCGCGGCAATCCGCTCTTCATCGAGGAATTGGTGCGCAAGTTCGAGGAGAGCGGCGATCTCGTGGGCGAGCGTGGCGTCTACCGACTCCAGCGATCACCCGACATGCGGCTGGTGCCCGATACGGTGCAGGCGATCATCGGAGCACGCATCGATGGCCAACCGGAGGCCGAAAAATCGATCCTGCAGACAGCCGCGGTCATCGGCCGAGAATTCGCCTTGCCCGTGCTGGCGCGGCTGGTTGGCGGCTTGGCCTCCCAGCTCGGCGGCGTGATGCATCGCCTGGCCGGCGCCGGGCTGGTCTACGAAGCCGGGACCGGCAGCGACGACCTCTACGCCTTTCGGCATCCGATGGTGCAAGACGTCGCCTATCGCTCGCTGCTCTCGGAGAAGCGGCGCAACCTGCATGCCGCCGTGGCCGCCGAACTCGAGAAGACCCTGCCCGATCCCAACGGCGCGCAGGCAGGTTTCATCGCCTACCACTGGGAGGAGGCCGGCAATCCCCTGCAGGCAGCCTCGTACAGCATGAAAGCGGGAACCTGGCACGGGACACGCGACGCCGCCCAGGCTCTGCAGGCCTGGAAACGTGCGCATCGTCTGCTGAGCGGCCTGTCGCTGCAGGGGCAGCAGCGATACCCGCTGCTGATGGCCAGCGGTCAGATCGTAAACCTCGCCTGGCGCGAAGGGCTGACGGCCGCCGATATCGAGCCCTACTATGCCGAGGCCCTGGCAATCGCGCGCGAGCTGGGCGACCTGCGCGCCGTCACTCTGCTGACCGTGGCGTATGGCCGAGCCATGGCGGCCAGCGGCTCGGCCGAGGATTACGTGACGACCGTCGACGACGTACTGGCAACGGTCGACGACAGCGTGCGCAATGCCAGCCTGCGTGTCGTCCTGACCGCGATCCTGTGCCATGCGCTCCGGCTGTCGGGAGACCTGCCTCGCGCGCTCGAAGCTAACGATCGCGCGCAGGCGCACGTGAAGGACATCGACGACATCGACCAACAGACGCTGGGCTTCAGCATCGCCATCTGGATCAACGGCATGAGGGCTCAGATCCTCGCCATGATGGGCCGCTTCGACGAGGCGAGGCCGCTGCTCGATGCGATGATCGCGGCCGACGACGCGACGGTGGACGCGCTGCACAGGCTGCTGGCGCATATTACCCAGTGCGACATCGCTTGGGCACTGGGCGATCTGGAGTTGCTCGACAACCACAGCAAGCAGGCGCTGCAGGTCGCGGAGCGCAGCGGCAATCCTTACCTCATGGTCTATGGCAAAAGTTATGTCGGGCTGGCACAGGCCATGCGCGGCGCCCATTCCGATGCAACGACGACGCTCAGCGATGCGCTGGCCTATGCACGCCGCCGCAATGCAGGACTGGAGAACGAAGCGCGTCTGCTTGCCGACCTCGCCCATGTCCAGCTCCGCGCCGGCCTCTTCGATCGGGCGCGCGACACCGCCGAGGAAGCTGCCGCCGTGGCGCGCCGGCGTGGCGCCAAGGTCTGGCTGGCCTATAGCGAGTGGCTGATCGGCGGCCCAACGTCGGCGTCGTTCAACAGGCTGGTCGATACGACGGGGGCGCAGCTGCTGCGGCATCTCTCGCATCCGCGCGCGTAGAGCGTCCTTCTACAGAAATGGGCGAAGCGCCTCGCCGAGCTGACGGAAAGTCTCCTTGCGCGCGGAGGTGCGCCGCCAGACGAGTCCGATGCGACGATGCGGAGTACCTTCCGCCATTGGCCGCACGGCGACGTCGAGGCCGCGCACGATGCCGGCGTCCAGCGCCATCTGCGGCATCAGGGTGACACCCAATCCGTTGGCGACCATCTGCGCGAGCGTATGCAGGCTGGTGCCGTTGAAGGCGGTGTTGCGCCGCGCGCTCTCGAGTTCGCAAGCCGCCAGAGCCTGATCGCGCAGGCAGTGGCCATCCTCCAGCAGCAACAGGTTCTCGCCCGCGATGTCTGCGGGTGTCGTCGCGCCTGTGGCTGGCAGGCGATGATCCGCGGGATAGACGACGGAGAAGCGATCCTCGCCGAGGTCCATCACCTCGAGATCGCCCAGCGCATAGGGCAGCGCGAGCAGCACGGCATCGAGCTCCCCGGCGTCCAGCCGTTCGAGCAGTCGCGCGGTCTGGTCCTCGCGCAGATAGAGCTGCAGCTTGGGAAACGTCTCGCGCAATTGCGGCAGAGCGCGCGGCAGCAGAAACGGACCGATGGTCGGGATGACGCCGAGATGCAGCGGGCCGGCCATGGGCTCGCGCGCCGCCTGCGCCACGTCCATCAGTTCCTCGGCGCCCTTCAACAGGTCGCGCGACCGGTCCGCCAGATCGCGGCCCAGTGCCGTTGGCACGACCGAACGTTTGGTGCGCTCCAGCAGGGGAGCGCCCAGCAACTCTTCCAGCTCCTGGATACCGGCGCTCAGGGTCGACTGGCTGACGTTGCAGGCCGCGGCCGCCTGGCCGAAGTGGCAACGGTCGACCACGGCAACCAGATACCGCAGTTGCCGCAGGGTAGGGACGGTCTTCATTGACGATAAGTAATCGCTTTTTCCGATTAATCAATTCGGTATTTTGCGATTTAATAAATCTTAGAACGCTCCTAAGTCTTAGTCGTCGCCGGGTTCAGCCGTCGCCTTCCCGGCGTGACCGAACACTCAAGGAGTACCTTATGTCTTTGATCAACACCGAGATTAAGCCGTTCAAGGCGACCGCCTTCCAGAAGGGCAAGTTCGTCGATGTGACCGACGCCAACCTCAAGGGGAAGGGCAAGTGGTCCGTCGTGTTCTTCTACCCGGCCGATTTCACGTTCGTCTGCCCGACCGAGCTCGAGGACCTGGCCGACAACTATGCCGAGTTCAAGAAGCTGGGCGTGGAGATCTACAGCGTCTCGACCGACACCCACTTCAGCCACAAGGCGTGGCACGACACCTCGGCCGCCATCAAGAAGATCGACTACGTGATGATCGGTGATCCCACCGGCACCATCACCCGCAACTTCGGCGTGATGATCGAGGAAGCGGGCCTCGCGGACCGCGGCACCTTCGTCGTCGACCCCGAGGGCAAGATCCAGATCGTCGAGATCACCGCCGGCGGCATCGGCCGCGACGCCACGGAGCTGCTGCGCAAGGTCAAGGCCGCCCAGTACGTCGCCGCCCATCCGGGCGAAGTCTGCCCCGCCGCCTGGAAGGAAGGCGAGAAGACCCTGGCCCCGAGCCTGGATCTGGTCGGCAAGATCTAACGACGACCTCTCACCAAACCTCTCCCCCGATGGCGGGGGAGAGGCATGTGACCAGAGTTTTTCCGGAGTAACTTCAATGTTGGACGCCAACCTCAAGACACAGTTGCAGGGATACCTCGAGCGCCTGACGCAGCCGGTGGAGCTGGTGGCGTCTCTCGACGACAGCGAGAAGTCCCGCGAGCTGCAGGAGTTGCTGGAAGAGATCGCCACGCTCTCCGACAAGGTGACCTATGTGCGCCGCGACGACGATGCGCGCCGGCCGTCCTTTGCCATCATGCGCGCCGGTACCGACATCTCCGTGCGCTTCGCTGGCCTGCCGATGGGCCACGAATTCACGTCGCTGGTATTGGCGCTGCTGCAGGTTGGCGGCCATCCCAGCAAGGAGACGCAGGAAACGATCGAACGCATCAAGGGCCTGCCGGGCGATCAGACATTCGAGACCTATTTCTCGCTGTCCTGCCAGAACTGCCCCGACGTGGTGCAGGCGCTGAACCTGATGAGCGTGCTTAACCCAAAGATCCGCCACACGGCGATCGACGGCGCGCTGTTCCAGGACGAGGTCGAGAAGCGTGGCGTAATGGCCGTGCCCTCGGTGTTTCTGAACGGCCAGCCCTTCGCGCAGGGCCGCATGAGCCTGGAGCAGATCCTGGCCAAGCTCGACACCGGCGCCGGCGAGCGCGCGGCCGAGGAGATT
>CALROF020000023.1:0-46240 GCA_943369775.1 Reyranella massiliensis 521 | reverse complement strand
GGCTTGTGCCGCGGTCGTCGCCTGCAGCAGGTTTCTCGGCAGCGTCGCCGCAAAGAACTCCATTCCATTCGGCAGCATCGCGGACGACGCTATGTCGGTGAGCACGACGTGACGCATGCCGGCGGCGTGACACGACCGATCAAGGACTTTCAGCATGCCGATGTAGTCGGCGGCATCCGGGAAGTCGGCCGGGCGAAAGACCCAGAACGAACAAACCGTCGTCGGCGTCATACGAAGCCCCGCTTCTTGGCCCATTCGAACATCAGCGTCTTTCCGCGCTTTCCCCTGAAGTGCAGCAGCATGGCGCCTTTGCAGGGGTCGGCCGACCACAGCGGAATCTGGTTGAAACGCTTCATCGGCAGAAAAGCCACCGACATGCCGGCTCGTTCGTGAGTGCCTGGCACCAGCGGCACCGGCGACAGTTCAGCAACCAAGGCCCTCTGGTCGTCTCGCCACTCCGTCCCGCACCGATTGGCGACGCGGCGGTATAGCTCCGCAGCCGGCTTGGCGGCGCGCTGGCGGATCAACATGCATCCGTTGTTGATGGCATCGAGCCGTACGCTTGGTGGCCGCGCCGTCACGCAGAGATCGGGTTCAGCCGGGAAGTGGCGCTCGGGATCGTCGAGAAGGATGGCATCGGCACCGACGAACAGGACATCGGCCTCCGGGTCGTTGTCCAGATACTGCGCTTGAACTTCCGTGCAAGCCCGCATCAGTGGAGCCGGCACGTCATCCGCTTCCCACGGCTCGACCCCGGCGGGCCAGAGCGGCGATTGAGCAGTGGCGCAATCCGTCAGCACGACATGACGGAGGCCAAGGCGATCACAGGAGCGCTGCAGGATCTGCAACATGGCGGGATAGTCCGGCGCCCTGGAATGCTCCTCAGGCCGATGCACCCAAAATGAGGCGACGGAGATCAGCGGCCACCACCCTGAAATGCATCTTTCTCCATGCCGCCCCCGTATGGACCGCCACGAACGCCCGGCGCGTAGATTCGGTCACCCGCCCTTACGTCGCTCGTCACGACCGCGCCCGCGGCGATCAGGGCGCCGTCGCCGATCTTGATACCCGGCAGCAGGACGGCGCCGACACCGATGAAGACTTTCTCGCCGATGGTGACACCGACTTGCCCGCGGTCGCGGTAGTCGTCGAGCCCGTGACGGGCAACATGCGGATCGTTCGCGGTCTGGACACCAGGCCCGATGAAAGTGCCACGGCCGACGACGGAGCCGCCAGCAATCTGGGTTTCGTTCAGGATGCGGACGTCGTCGGCGATGGTGACGCCGTACTGGATGTCGACCTTGGTACCGATGACGCAGCGATCACCGATGCGGGTGTCTTCACGGATCACGGCGTGATCGCCGACACAAACCTCGCGGCCGATGAAGACGCCGGCATAGATGACGCAGAGGCAACCCACTGCGGACCCCTCACCGACCCTGCCCGCACCGACGACGCGCACAGGCCGGCGGTTGGCAGCGGTGGCGTAAGGCTGCCGTCCGAAGACGGTGTAGAGGCCGACTTTTACGCCGGGCTCGAAGAACGGGACGCGATCGTCGGGATGGCCAGCATGACCAAACACCTCGGGCGCCGCGCTGTCGTTTGGCATAGGCGGCCTACTCCGCCTTGTGAGCGGCGATCTTTTCCTGGAGGGTCGCGAGATCCCAGCCAGGGAACGGCCGCTTGCCCAAGACGGCCTCGTATTCAGCGCGGGCGGCCTTGAGGTCATCACCCCCAGCCGGCGCCGTGCTGCCACCCTTGTGGCCGTCGCCGTCGTGATCGAGCGGATCCTGTGGCGTCGGCGGCCCTTGCATCGCGGTGTCCGCGGGCTGCGTAGGGGCCACAGCGGCAGCAATCACGGCCGCCTGCTCCGCGGTCGGCGGGGCAAGGTCAACGGGCTCGCGGACCTCGACAGCCTTACGGATAGCCTTGAGAACACGGACATCACGCGGCTTCGTCACTTCGAACTCATCACCCGGCAGCAGGCGCCGCGTGTTGTACGTGAGGGCCTTCGTGGCTCGCATCATCATGATCGCTGCTCCGAACCTTGGGAGGAGAAACGGGCGACGCCGAAGCGCCGCCCGCTGTCAGTCAGGCTGCTTAGGACACCAGGGGCGCGCCGCCCCAGTCGACATCGGTCAGAACCGCAACCGCCGACGTCCGGCGCCGCAACCAGTTCACCGTCCGCTCGGCGCGGAAGGCCACCGAGTTGGTCTGGAACATGGACACAAGCTGCGTCGCGGTCGGCGTGATCGAGTTCTGCGTCGAACCCTCGTCGTCGCCCGCCACCATCTGCAGCGACGCCTGGTCGCTCATGTCGATGGCAATGCCGCCCTCGTCGCCGAACCAGATGTCGCTGGCGTTGACCAGGACAACGTAGTCGGTGATGTGATCGGAAACGATCACCGGCAGGCCCATGAAGGTGCCGCCGTTGATGTTGATCCCCGGGAACTCGGATTGGCCAAGCGTGTTCACCAGCATCGACAGCGAGAGCGCCGTCGAGGACGACATGAGCCACACGCCTGAGGTCAGCGGATTGAGGGCGTCGATGAACTTCTGCATCACCGAGCGGACCTCGAGACGGATGGCATCCGCATCGGTGGTCGCCGTAGACACGATGGATTCGGCACCATTGCTGATCGACGCCGGGCTGACACCGTTCGACGCTGAGACCGACGGAGCAGCGAACGTCATATCGAGGCGCGCCGTCACAGCCGCCGCAAGGTCATCGCGAAGCATGCGTTCCGCCGCCGGCGACGAGTCGCGCAGCAACTCCATGGTCGCCACCGAGAGGGCCGCCACCTTCAGCGGGCCGAGTTCGGTCCGGCCGAAGCTCGGCTTGGTCAATGGCTTGCCGTCGCCCTCGCCGACCCAGTAGGCCGTGCCGCCGGTTGCCTGGCTGACCAGCGGAACACGGAAGGGCACTCGCCGCAGCGCAGGGATGCCGTTGGTACCGAACTTCCCGATGATCGTCTGAGCTCGCAGGAACTCGACGAAATCGCCGATGACGCCTTCGTTGCCGATCAGAGCGGCGTCGGTCGTGCTGTTCAGCGCGCCGATCGCGGTGCCGGCAGCCTTGTTGATCATCTCGACCACGAAGGGATCGCGCTCGCCGTAGAGGTTCTTGGCGACGCGCATGACGTCGACCTTCTCCTTGTGGGCGATGCCGATGCAGCGGACATACCGCGCCATGCGAATGCCAGGCTCGGGCTTGATCGGTGCCTTGACCGTGACGCCAGGGGTGGCGGCGGGCGGTGCAGCGGCATCGCCTTCGACCTGACGCACCGGCTTGGCCGCCTTCGCCAGATCCGCCTCCAGGCTCTTCAGGCTCGGAAGTTCGCGGTCGATGGTGGCGTTCTCGGCATCGAGGTTGGCAATCTCCTCGAGCTGCGCGGCATCGAGCGAAGTGTCCGTGCTCTCGTGGATCTCCTTCTTGCGGGCGACGTTCGCGGCGCGCTTGGCCTCGAAAGCCGAGATCTTTTCACTGATCTTCACGTTCTTGCCCTCCTTGGGCGTCGTGGTCTGTTTCGATTTCCCGGACGCGGGAGGGGGGAGACGAACGACCGCCGCCTGCTTGCGGCCTGACGCGGCCCGCAGGGTGGTGTCGATCGATTTGACGGACTGGATGGAACAGTCGCCGTTGGCGGCGATGGTGACGGCGCTGAGCTCGAGCCAGAGCCAGCGGATGAACCGATAGCCATAGCCGCCGTCGTCGAGGCGGGAGTATTCGAGCTCCTTGAAGCCAATCGACAGCCCCTTCACGAGGCCGCTCTTGATCGACTGCCAGGCCTCGTCGAGGCGATCCTTCAGTTTGCCGGGTTCGTCGACTTTGACGAGCTCGGCGGTGATCTCGATGCCCTCGGCGGTGACCTTCGCCTTGGTGACGTGGCCAAGCGGCTGGCGGGAGTCGTGCTGCCAGAGGAACGGGATCGGCAACTGGAATTCGGCGCCTTTGGGCTCCACGACATCGCCGACACGATCGGGCGTCGGCGTCGTCGCGATGCCGGTGATGACGCGCTGGTCCTCGTCCACTGCCTTGATGGTCAGCAGAGAATAGGCACGGTTCATGGTCGCCTCGGCTCTAGAGGATGATCATCTGGTGTTGCGGCTTCTTCGCCGGCTGCGGGTTCAACGACATGAACGTCGCCGCATCGAACAGCGCCATGACCGGATCGATCTTGGCGTCGCCCGCGTTCTGCTTTGTCGCCCGGATCGCGGTGGCGGTGGGCTCCACCTTGAGGTTGCCGACGCACCAATCCATCAGCTTGGAAGGCGCGTGCTTGAGGGTGCGATTTGCCAGCTTCCGTTCCGTGGTCTTGATCGCGTTCATCATGGCGAACCCTTGTGGGGCGCCCTTCAACAGCTCGTTCTCGACCGTGATCTCGATGTCAGCCAAGGCATCGGTGAATTCGCCGAGACCGGCGGGGTCGACGGCAACACACGCGAGGAGGCCGCGCGCTTTGATGTCGGCGATGATGGCGACGATCGCGGAGATATCATCGAGCTCGTCGTCGACGATGGTTAGTTCCTTGAGTTTCTCGAAGCCGAGAAGGACGGTCGCAATCGACTTCCGGCGCTCCAGCACGCCCTTGTGACACCAAGCATGGGACCAGGAGAGCCAGTTCTTTGTTTCGCGGCAGCGGCCCACCACGGTGAGGCCGAAAAGATCGTCGAGACCGCCGCCATCGATGCCGGGGATCACGACCTCGGAACGATCCAGCAAGACGCCCAGGGTGATCGCGGCATCCTCACCGCGCTTCCAGAACTCGGCGCCAGGCCAACGATTGGCCCGCATCGAGTTGCCGATCTGGATGTTGAGGTGCTTTGCCAGGAAGAGATTGAGGCCGCTGATATCACCTCGTTGTGCTTCAGCAAGCTTGTCGATCATCCATTCGAGGCTGACCGACCGGTTGATGTTCGGGTTCGTGATGTAGAAATTCGCCGGGTCGAGGTAAGCCTCGTCCTTGAGCATCTTGGCCGGGTACTCGAAAAGGACACCCAACTTCTTAGGATCCTTGAGCTTGCCGTCGCGGACATCGCGGAAGATGTCGAGCTTCTCCTTGAAGACGCCAGCCGGCTCCTCGTCGGACTGCGTCGAGAGGTAGATCACGAAACCTTCCGGCCGCGAGACCAAGCCCCCGAGGGCCTCCATCAACATCGCCTTGGCGTGCGGCCGTTTCCCGAACAGCCAGAGCTCATCAACCAGGACGAAAGCGCCCTTCTTGCCACCGACGGTTTCGGCATCAGCCGCAATGACTTTGAGGAAGGCCTTCGTGACGCGGTGAGTAATCTGCCGAATGTTGGGCTGGATGATCAGAAGATCCATCAGCACGGCATCGGCCCTGACCATTTCCGACGCCGGACCGAACGAGTTGTTCGCGATCTCCAGGGTCGGCGCCAGGATGTAGAGTTCGGCGGCGTACCTCCAGTTTCGAATCAACGCCGTCAGCATGATGCCGGCGGCCAAAGTAGACTTGCCGTTCTTCTTGCTGATCAGGAGCAGGAATTCTTCGATCAGCCGTTTCGCATTGACCGCATCGTAGGCGCCGAAGATGGCCCGGACGAAGTCGAAGACCCACTCTTCGCAGCACTCGCCGAAGGTGGGCTTGCCGGCAATATCGACGACCCGCAGCGACTTGAAGACGTTGAGCGCTGCTTCGGCCTCATCTTCGAACAGCGGCGGGAATGGGATTAGCGACTCGCCGGCGACGATGCGTCTTTCCCAGTCGACGCACGAGGTATCCCAGACCGGCCGAAGCCTCAGTGCAGGTTGGGCTTCGGTGGCGGCGGCGGCGCGAACTTGCCCGTCACGCTCTCCGCTGCCGCCTGCTGCTGTTCCTTCTTGCCGCGCTTCGGTTCCTTCACGGGCTGCGCTTCGGTCGCCGGGGCCCCGGGCAGATTTGCCCGATCCTCGAGCTGCCGCGCTGCGCGAGCCATGTCGTGTCGATCGCTTAGCCATTTGATCAGCGTCGCATTGCCTTTCTTCGCGGCCTTCTCGGCGTAGTCGAGAAGCTCAGCGGTCTTGATGTCCGCCCCGTGCTCAAGCTCTTCCGCGAAGTGTTTGATGAGAGTTTTGACGTCGATGCCGATCAGTCGGGCGATGCGCTCCTGCGTCCAGCCATCCGATCGCAGCCGCATCACCTTGGAACGCAGAGGAGCGGTCGGCTTGAACGTGGGGCGGCCGGTGCGCTCCATTGGGAAACTCCACTTTTTCCGGAATAATTCGCTTGTTCCGGTTCAAGAATCGTACGCGGAAAAAAAATCGTACGAATGTGCCCCCACGTGGTGGATGGGCCCCCGCCCCTACCCTTTTTGCACTACCCCCCCCCCTGCACTTCGCATCCGCGAGACCGGTGGGCCGCATGCACCTCGCCTCTGCGAGAAACCATTTCAGGATTGCATCACGCTCGCATTCGCTTCGCGCGTTCGGCGTTGGTCTTCAGGGTGTGGCACGACCAGCACCGCCACATGCCGTTGGCTAGGTCGAGATCGGCGCCATCGTCTCGGCGTTCAACGATGTGATCTGCGATGCCCCGGTCAGCACGACGGTCACCACGATGGGCTGGGTCCTGGCACTGGCCATGAGCCCTGGCCTTCACCTCGGCAGCCCAGTGCTTGTGCGCTGCTGTGCCGTAGTGCTGGTCTGTCGCCTTCGGTGGTGGCTTCACACGCCTCGTGTCAGCCGTCGGCACCCGTGGCTTGAACAGCGGGATGTTCGCCATGGTGCACCGGTGTGATGTTGGCGGAGGGCGGAGGGATCGAACCCCTACGCTTTCACGTACCCTGGTTTTCGGGACCAGTTGCCGGCCATTCAGCGGCGCCCTCCGATATGGCGGAGGGAGGGCGGATCGAACGCCCGTGCGCCTGAGCGCATCCACAGCTTAGCAAGCCGGAACCTTACCGCTCGGTCATCCCTCCGAAGAGCTACTCGATGATGATGACATATGCGGTCTTCCCCAATGAAAACGCCCGCTGGCAAGGCTGCCTGCGGGCGGATTTTCACGACGCCAAGAATATGCAGTTGCATACTCCTAATTGTCAATAGGTGAAGATGGCCACAAGTGCTTGTAATCCGGTCCTCAAACGCTTGAGTCCACGCCTCTCCGAATCGTGGTGGCGGTAGCCACGCCCTCGCGCCCAATCCGAGGCCGTGATGTCGTCGATGACAACGGCACGAACACAGCCTCTCGACCGGTACGGCACATCGCTTAACATGCTCACCACCAGGGCCGCAGCGTCGATCCGCTTGGCGGCCAAGGCATCGGTGTTCGGGCTCGAATTCACAACGACGGGATCGTATCCCGCGGTAACCTTGGCGCACCCACCGGATTGCATCCAAGCCGACCACAGGAAGTTGGCGGCGTTCCATTCGGCCGGCGTGATGTGACCTTGGGCCTTGTACCGATCGATGACGCGCTGGGTGTTGATCCGCTTTGGAAACTGCGACTCCTTGGGCAATTCCTTTCCGAGATCCTTCGGCGCCATCTCAACGATGTGCCCTCGCGCCGCGTAGGGTGACACATCGAAGTTGCCGCTGATGTCCTTGCCGGGATCAGCAATGCGCTTGGCCTCACGCCGCTGAAGCCGTGCCGCGATTTCGGCGCGTTTCTTGACCCAATTGAGACGCTCAGCATTCGGCTGTTGGAAATCGCCATCAGAATCGATCATCCGTACCGGGTCACCGGGCACTTCGTTGGCATCGAGCTCGCGCAATTGCTCCTCAAGGGAGACCGCGGCGGCCCGTTCAGCAGCTTGAAGCCTGCGGCGCTTCCCCATCTCAACTCCTCCGTCGCTCGCAAAGCCGCTTGTGCTCGCTCTCGATCAGCGCTCGTGACATGTCGGGCAACCGATCGAGCTCGGCCTTCAAGAACACGATGACGCCGGCGCGGCGGGCCTTGCGGACAAGGGCCTCGATGACCTCCGGCGGCGTCTCGCTGGTCCCGATGTGGCGATCGAGCGAAGTCCGGACGCGATGCTCGCGGAAGCGTTCGTGGTGGCTCATCACTTCGGCCCCACCCTGAGGGCGACGGGTGGTTGCGCGCCTCCGACCACAGTCAGGTAGACGCGACCGCCGTTGGCGATCAGCGCGACCTCTTCGGCGTCCAGCACCCAACACGATGTGATGGTCTGCTGCTCGCGGTCCACCACCACCGGAAGCCCCAAGCACTCGCCCTTCACCTCGGCGTCCCAGCCTTCCGGCGCTCCAAGCACGTGGGTCATCTCGTGGAACATCGCTGGCTTCATCACGCCACCTCTGGGATGTCACGAAGCTCGGGCGCCGGCCGGCCTTCACGATGCGCGGCTGCCAGTTCGGCGAGGCGCTGGTTCGTCGGGCTGTTCCGCCTGACCACGACCGCGGCCTGGTGGCCGATGGATTCGCGGGCCCGACCGCCCTCCTTGGCGGCACGATCGTCGAAGAACTGTTGCGCCCAAGCTTCCATGGGGCGCCTTTCAGCGATCGCCAAGGCACGCTCGGTGTGCGCCATGTTGAACAGGCGGTCAGCCTCGGGGACATCGGCCTCGCGCTGCTCGCGGAGGATCTTGCGCAACCGATCGATCTGGGAAGTTGGGCTCGCCGACTTCGGAGCCGTCTTGGCCGCTTCACCACTTGGCGCCAGCATCAACCGCAGCCTACTCAGCATGCGTTGCCGCTCGCTCAGCTTCGGACCGACGATCTCGACCATCTCAGCAGGCGACGGCCTGAACTTCTTCGTCTGCAGCAGCTCGAGCGTCGCCGCAGACCAGAGATCATCCGGGAAGTGCCCGCAGGCATCGATGAAGTTGTCGGTGTGCAGTGCCGCCGTCGTGAAATCACCGTTGCGCGTAGGCAGCACCATGATCTTGCCGACACACCACTGCATGTGACCTGGCGTCGCCGGCTTCATGCCAGTCTCGAGCTCCTGGGCCCACGCCTTCAAGCGCGAAGCCTCGGGAAGGACGCTCGGCAGCTCCCACGTGACGTCACCCTCGCCCTCCATCCGGAAAGGATCGGCGAGCAAACGCCGCGCTGACTCCGGCAAGCGTGGGGCTTTCGCCGTCGAGGCCTGCGGTCTGGCCGTTGCGAGTTCTTTGCCCATGAGGCCTCCTCGCCGCGATGTCGCGGCAGCGGTTCCGATAGGTGGCGTCCCAGTCGATCTTTCGTCCTCGCTGGCCGGGCACTCCGCGCCAGTAATCGACGAATTCGGCTATCACGCTGTCGGGGTTGAGGCCGAGGTCGCGCGCGAACTGCGCCGCCTCGGGGCTTGGTTGCCAGCCGTCCGGAAGCCGCCTTCCGCGCGCGTCCGCCCTGGCCTTTCGCGAACCCGGTTCCGAGCCCGCCTCGGGCTCACCGTGTCCGTCGGCACCGTCGCCAGACGGTGCTGTGACTCTCTCCTCAGTAAGGTTCTCTAAATCTTCTTCTTCAGAAGTAGAGAAGACATGAAGAAGAGAAGAAGGCGTGGATTTGCCGTCGGGGTCGCCGGCATCTTTGCCGGAGTCTTGCCGTGGCTCCGTCGACGACTTGTCAGAAATTCCCGTTGTATCTCCGAGGCTTAGCGTCGATTGGGCGTCGTCGATTTTGCCGACCACTTTGCCGACCTGTTTGCCGTGGCCTTTGCCGAGGTGTTTGCCGGACTTTTGCCGCTTCGCGTTCGTGGCCTCGGCGCCGGCTTTTCCGGCCTCAGAACGGGCCCGGCGAATGCCTTCTTCGCGGACCATGCGGCGGTTGTAGAGGCGTCCCTGCTCGTCGACCGAAGCCGCCCTGTTGACCACGAGTTCGGTGAGCAGCGTCTGGAAACCGTCAGCGATCATCGCCACGATTTCGGGCGTCGCGCCGCCGCTGGCCTTGGCCAGGACGACAGGAAGGTCGTCATCCCACCGGCACGGGTTGTCACCGATCTGGATGACGCCGTACTCCGCGGAGCGCGCCGCGATGGGGAGCAGCTTGCAAGCCCATAGACCACGAGCTGCCCACGAGCATGTCGCGAGATGCTCGTCGTTCTCGAGGTCGTTCCAATAGAGGAAGGACGACGGATTTTTGCTGCGGTCGACCGTCATTCGGCCGCTCCTCTGAACAGCGGGGCATCTTCACCACTGACGTGCGCGATGCGGCGTCGGATATCGGCCACGTACTCGGCCTCCCTCTCAACTAGGATGCAGTCGAAACCTTCGGCCATGCAGGCCATCCCGGTGGTCCCGCTACCGGCGAACGGGTCGAGCACGGTGCCGCCGGGCGGCGTCACGAGCCGCACCAGCCAGCGCATCAAGTCGACGGGTTTCACCGTGGGGTGCTTGCTGCCAAGGCGGTCGGCGGCGTCGGCTTTCGAGCTGTAGAAGAAGCGGGCGGCGGAACCGCTGTCGGCGTAGCTCGGCAGGTCCCGTTGGGCGCCGATGACGCCATAGCGCCCGTGCTTGCCACCCTCCCCTCGGCTGCTTGGCGGGTTGACGTCTCGGTTTGGAAACGCCGCCACGACCTCGTCGCTGCCGTCGTGCAGGACGTTGGCGGGCCAGCGGCCGATGTTTGGATTATGCCCGCTCTCTTGGCCCGTCTGGCCGCCATACGCCCCATAAATGCGATCCTGAGGGCCGCGCGGCGACGCAGGCACGTCTTTCGACGTCCCAACCCTGCACCCATCGATGTTGAGCGCGCCTGCCCCGTGCTTCAGGACGTTGCCGGCGACCGTGCCGTCGAGCGGCTTGCGGGCGAGGCAGATGAGCTCCATCGCCGGCTTGAGGGCGGTCCCTAGTCCGTCAGGTACAATCGGTTTGCCGCACCGTGTGCAATGCGGCCATGCTCTGCCAGTTTGTGGCTCCGGTTGTCCGGCCACAGTTCCAGGTTCGTCCTGTCGTTGTGTAGCGGTTTGTGGTCGAGATGATGCACCGTCTCCGACCGCGCTAGAGGGCGCCGGATCCACCGAGCCATCACGAGCCGGTGTTCCATCACGTAGCCGTCCGCCCTCGCCATGGATATCAAGTCCGGCGGACACCTCACGTACTTCACCGAGACGTAGTTGCCCCGTCTTCTGCGATAGGTCGCGCCGCCCTTCCAAGCCGCATTCCGGCTGCCCTTCAATCCCTTGCCGGGGCGCTTCTTGCCCAGACCGTTCGCGGCGTGCAGTCTCAACCGATCGGCGAACGTCTTGCTTCGGCAAGAATGGCTGCAATACACCGCCCGCTGTTTCCTGCGCTTGGTCGGAGGCGGATCTCGCGTCAGTTTCCCGCACGTCGCACAGGGAATCCGCGGCTTCCTGATTATGCCCTTCTTCCTGGTGGAGATGAGCCGAGCATTGCACGTCGGCGAGCAAGTCTTGTTCCTGGCCGCTTGATACCTCGTGCGTGGTATCCACGTGGCGCCGCACACTTGGCACTGGCGCAGGGCAGGAACAGCGTTCTTTCTTGGCATCGAGTTTCTTGCCGACATTATGGCTCTTGGGAAAACCGCTGCCATACAAAAACGCGAGTGTTCCCCTAATCTCAAAACCGGCATCTTCAATCGCGCATACGAGGCGATGAAAGGTGCGATCACCGCCGAAGGCGAGCAGATGACCGCCCGGCGGGAGCAGTTCCCAGCACAGCCGCCACGTCTCGGCCTGAAAGGCGATGTCGCCGCCGTCCCACTGCTGGCCCATGAAGCCGCGCGAGGCACGGGCATATGCGCCGGTCTGCTTGACCTTGGCGGGCGCAGCATTCTCAGCACCGAAGCGCTTCACGATGCTGGTGAGATGATACGGCGGATCGCAACAAACTGACTGCACCTTGACGCCCTCAGCGATCAGCCTTGCGAGCGCTTCACGCATGTCCCCGTGGATGACGATCGGCCGGGTCATGCCGCGCACTCCCACTGCCCACGCGCCACCCGCCGGAATGGTCCCTGCTGCAGGACCTGCCGGATCTTGGCGCGATAGTTCGGATTTCCCGCCGCCTTTGGATGTCCCGCAAAGGCGCGATAGAGTTCGGCGAGCGCTACAGGCCCTCGGCGATCGCGGAGCCAAGCCAGGACCTCATCGCGCCAGCGGCCCGGCAGCGCGAGAGCGACAACGCTCCGCGGCACCCTTAATGGTACGAACTGACCTGCGAGTCCGCATCCGGCCAGCACATCGGCATCGCTCCACCCGTAGGCGCAGAGCACCGATGGTGCACCGCTGTTCTGGGCACGACCGTTGGGGCGGCGGGCGGCCCGGCCGGCGATGGTCAGGAAATCGAGGCGACCGCGGAGGAAGAGCAACGCCGAAGCGCGCTCCCATACGTGCCGGAAGAAGGCATCGGTCTCCGTCCTGGCGAATATCAGCGCAACACCACGGCCATGCGCTGCCATGCGCCCCAGCCATTTGCCCAGCGCATTGCCGTAGGGCGGATTCAGCCAGACCCGTCCGTGCCATGCCGAGAGAAGTCCGTTGTCGACCAGGGTGAGATGCGCCCGGGCAGTCGGGAACGGCCGATCGACCGGTGAGCATGGATCGAGGTCGAAGGACCGCCAGCCGCCGAGCGCGTCTATGATCGCAGGCGGCGTCAACCATTCATCGGTTGAGGAACGGCCGTGGTGATGGCCGCCGATGCCGGCAAAGAGAGGTGCCGCCGTCATGCCGGCACCGTGCGAAGGATCGTGTTGACGTTGGTGCCGACCTCGGAGAACGAATTCCGCGGCAGATCGAAGAACCGGCCGCCGAGCTTCGCAACGTGCGCTCGGAAGGCGTTCGCCTTGCGTGATTCTGCAAACTCGGTGTGTGCTGACATCACCGACACGAGCCGGCCGCCCGGCTTCAGGAACCGAAGGGCGTGCATGACGTGGTCGATATCCCGCTCGCGATCGAACGGCGGGTTCATCAACACGCGGTCATATGTGGGGTCCGGCGTCACCTCGAGGAAGTCGGCGTGGATCACCTTCGGAAACCACGCCAGTGACCGGAGCCCCAGGACGTGCTCGGCCTGCACCTCGACGCAATGCACCTCGGCCCCCGCTTCCTTGGCGGCGAAGGCGATGTTGCCGGTCCCCGCAGACGGTTCGAGCACCTTGAGCGGCGGCTCTCTCTCGGCCCGCCAAAGACGCGCCCCGTCGATCACCCTGGCAACGACCGCCGGCGGCGATGGGAAGAAGCCGAAGTTGCGCGCCAGGCCCCTCTTCGGCTCGTGCAGCCCGCCGTCGTCTTCCGGTTCCTGTCCGTCCGGGATGACGGCGCCATAGTATTCTGCGAGGAGTTCGTTGACCTTCTCGACGAGATCCTTGCGCTTGAACCACAGATGTACGTTGCCGTTGAGGAAGACCCGGACGCGGTAATACTCGGTCTCGACTTCCGTATGTGCGCCACCCCATCCCTTGCCCCTACGCGCTGCATCGATGGCGCCGACGACACCGGCATAGTCCAACGGTACCGGCTTCGCTTCGAGCACATGGAATGTCCGCTCGATGTCTTGCAGGGTGTCACGATGTTGGCGGCCGTAGTTCCAACTCCCGAACTCGTTGAAGGCCCGGGAAAGGATGATTCGGCTCCCGACCTTGAAGCCGTCGTGGCTGCGGAAGCGGCGATCCAGGTTGGAGAACACCTCGGCGATGCCACGCCGGAAGATGTCGCCGGCCTGGCTGGCAAATGACTGCAGGGTCGCCAGCGCGGTTTCCTCTGTGAACTCAGCCGGCGACGTCCTGAGTTGCTCGCGCAGTTTGTCCTTCGCCTTCTTGTCCATGAGGCGCTGCAGCTCGGTGGCGTTCACGACGTGGGTCCAGACATCGGCGTCGACCATGTGTCGGGCCATGGACATGAACTCTTCACGCTCGGCTACGTCGAAGGCGCCGAAGAGCTTGGCTCTGTCGTCCCGCCTGAAGATCTCGAGGTTGGCCGTCGGCGCGGCAGCCCGCAGCGACTCCCCGGCCTCGCGCATCTTCGCGTTGGCCGCCCGAATGAGGTCGTGCGCGGCCGAGTAGAGTTCTATCGCGCGGTTTCGATGTGCCGCGATCTGGGTGAGTGTGGTGCGCGGGATCAGGTCGCTCATGCCGACCTCATCAGCACAGCCGCCAGCACGAGATCGAATATGCTCATGACAGCGTCACCGTCGGGAAGAGGTCGCGAAAGAGTTGCAGGAACTGCTTTTTGGCCTCCTGCGGCGTCCAGGCGAACACCTCAAGACCCTCTACAGCGCAGCTCGGCAGGACCCATCCGGCCCGCTCCAACACCCCGGGATCGAACAGCGCGACGGCCTCGTTGATGATGATGCGGCTATCGAGTTCGTGAACCTCATCGGGAATATCGCCGAGCCCGGCTGCCTGCATGATCATCGCCTGCAGTGGCGTCTCATAGCTCTTGAACTGCGGGATCTGCGGCTTGAGCGGCCGGATGATGTCTCCGATGTAGGCCTCAGAGGCATCATGCAGCAGCGCGGACTGCGCCAGGTCGCGCCGCCCTGCATCTTGGAAGTGCCAAGCCATCAGAACCGAGTGCTCGGCCACCGAATAGAACAGAGCGGTGTGGCCGCCATATCGGCAAGTGGCGGCAAGGCCATGGGCGATGTCGATGAACGACACGTCTTCGATACGCGGATCGATAGGCCAGAAGCGCCGGCCGGTCGCGGTGATCATCCAGTCGCCGCGGCGATCCATCATCGCCCTCCCTGAGCAAGGTCTGGCCGCAGCCGGATGGATGCCAGCGCCTCGAAGTAGCTGTCGCGGGCGTCGTTCATTGGTCGCCCCAAATCAGCAGGCAGTACGCACCGGCCAGGACGAGCGCACACAACGCGCCGAGCATCCCTTCCACGCTGCCGGTGCGATTCGCCGGATGGCGATCACGGTGGAAGTGGTTCACGCGGTCCGGCTTCATCGGCCGCCATCCATGCCGAGGTGCTGACGGATCTCGGCTATCGCTCGCTCAAGAGCGTCCAGACGTTCCGGTGTCGATGGCACTATTGGCGCCTGGCTGTCGGGGCCGCTGAGGCCGCGTCGAGACCAGCACCTCCCTTGGTGGCTATTCGGCCTGCCGCACGGGCAAACCAGGGCGACGGGCATCGCTCCCTTGTGCTTGTGCGCCGTCGACTTCGAGACGCCGGCGGCGCGGGCCGCTTCTCCAATGGTGTCACCGGCTTCAAGGGAGGCCTTGAGCCTGGCGCGCTTGTCATCGTCGAGGCCGCTGCCGTATGTGGCGGCGACGTTCGGAAGTGGCCTCGCCGGTGCCGACAGAACCGTCGCGGCTGCCTTGTGATTCCGCCGCTTGCGCTCACGATCGGCGCGGGCTCGCAGTTCTGCGGCGCCAACAACATCGCCGTCGATCCGAAACCCATCCTTGAACGGCGCGACAATGAGGCCGCAACCACGTCGCAGATAGGCGATGTCCTGAGCGAGGTGTCCGAACGCGCGGACCTCAGCGTCGGTCGGCTCCGAGTGGCCCGGCTTCATCGCGCAGCCCCGCTGATGTGCTGGCGGTCCGATGCCACCAGCATTGCGGAGGCCTCGAGACGACGCTCCCGTGCCGCCTTCTCGCGCATCTCGGCGAAGCTGATCAGATCGTTGTCGCAGCGAATGCGATCGCGCTCGCGGTTGATGATGAAGCCGCGGCGGCGTAGGTACTCGATGTCGCCCAGATCGGCGCCGTAGAGCTCGTGCTGGCGGGCTCCGTCGGCCTCGCGTTGTGCGGCCGCCCATTCGGCAGCGCCCTTGTAAACGCGCGCCTGACCCGCTGCGTACTTGCGCGGTTGACGCCCTGCTGTTTTCGGCCCTGGCAGCCGCATCGGCTTGGCGTCACTACGCAGCGGCCAGCCATACCTCGCGGCGAGCTGGCTCACCCAGTTCGGGCACCTGCCGAACTTGGCGCTGATCTCGACGTTGGTGAGGGAGTCGCCGGCGTAGAGCTGGCGCACGGTCTCGATGAGTTCGGGAGTGAGCTTGCCGATCCGGCCTCTCGTGATCTTCCTCGACGCCCTCATGCTGCCACCGGGCGCGGCCAGATCCGCCGATACGAGATCAGTCCGACCCCGCAAGCGTCGGCTTCATCCGAAGACTTGACCTTCCAGCCGATCGACCAACAGGCGTTGATGACGTCGACCTTCTCGGCATCCTGCCGGCCCGTCATCCGTTTCTTCACCTCCTTCGGTGTGACGGTCAGGAACGGCATCGGATGTCGCCGCGAGTTTGCGAACGCCAGGCACACAGCGGGCAAGCCGATGAGAATCTTCATCTTCTCAACCTTGTCGCCGGGCTGCAGCCACGGTTCTTCCCACGCCATGGCGTCCCACGGACTCACCATGTAGAAGTCGTGCAGCCAGTCGCCGAACTTGCCGAGGATCGCCGGCGCGCCGTCGCCCCTCCAGTTGTGCGAACCGAAACGTGGCGGCGTCGGTGGATCAGTCGGTGGAGCGAACAGGCTCCACCCGATGTTCCCCGCCAAGTCGAGATTTAGGCAGGTGCCCGACATCAGTGCGCCGCGGCCTCGCCGCCCGGCTTCATCTGCATCGCCGTGTTGGTCTGCGCCTGGTTCCAGCCATGGCCCCAGTCGACATGCTCTTGTGTGCCTGGCGCGAAGGGATTGTTCTCGCGAGGCTCATTGTTGGCGTAGGCATGCTGGCCCTGCAGCTCGGCGTCCATGCCGGGATGCTTGGCCGCGCCGTCCTCAGTTTGCTCGGGCTCGACGTCCCATAACGTGAACTGCGTGCCGAGGGGGCTGCCCATGAGCTTGAGCAATTGCCGATAGCGACGTTCGTCCGTCACCATCGCACCCATGCCGCCCTTACGGATCAGCTTGTGATCGTCGTAGTACCTCTTCACGAGATCCCAATCGACCTTGCACTTCTTGGCGACCTTGCGGATCGAAGAGATGCGACCGGCGACTTCGGCCTTCTGCTTTTCGAGATCCTCCATGTTGAGCATCTCGGCCGTGTACTCGTTGCAGGCGCGCCGCCACGCATCCTGATCCATGATCGGCCCGCCATTGTCGCCACGCTTTTCTTGCTCTGCCTCTGTGGCCGCAGATTTGGCGGCGGCAGCGATCTTCTCGATCGCCTCTTTCTCTGTGTCCGCACCGGCGAACTCACCGGCACCGAGCAAGGTCTTCGGTGCCTTATCCTTCTTTGCCATGGATCGTTTCCATTGTTGTTAGAGGGGGTGCCGGCGTCCGGCCGGCGCGGAAGTCAGTGCTGCTGTCGATCGAGAGCGGCGAGCGAATCCGCCCACCAGCCTTTGACGGTGAGATATTCCCGGCGTGCCCTGGCGACGCCGATCTCGTCGCGAAGCGGTGTGCTCGGCGGGATCGTCCGAATGCCGGCCGATGGAGAGTTTGGGCTCCGGCATCATTCCCCCGCCGGCGCGACCAACGCGCTACGCAGCGAGGCGAGATCGGCAATGGCCTCGTCGATCTCCTTCGCGATGGTACGCCTTTCATCCATGCTGACTTCGCCATCGGCGAGCGACTTCAAGGACTCCGCGAGGGCCTCGGCATGCGAGCGCACCGATTCACCGATCAGCACCATCGGCTTCTCGGCGTGACGCAGGGTCAGCGGGAAGAAGACCCCCCCGGCCAGGCGGGCGAGATATCGCGCCGCGGCGGTGGCCTCGCTGGAGGTCAGCGCGACGATACGGGCAAACGAGATGTGTTCGTCGCTGCGCTCATCGGTGAACCCGTAGGCCCGCGTCTGCCCGACATCGAGCTTGAGCATCACCCGCTTGTGACCGCCGTTCTCCTTGAACAGCTCTTTCACGCTTTCCTTGACCGTCATGACGTCGTCGCTTTCCGAGGGGGTGGCTGTAGACATTTCGTTCTCCCGGAATCTTTGTTCCGCTTTCCAACTGTGCGCGTGGCGCGTGCGCGGGTACTTCAATGGCCGTGGAGGCGAGTGACCGAGCGATGCGTGGATGCGAATGGGGCGGCGGCGATCGCGGGTGTATCGGGGGACGCGATCGCCGCCAGGGGGCCGCGGTGCAGGCACCGGGCCGCGGGGGAAATGGTAGCGCGGGAGGGACTTGCACCCTCGACCTCCTGGGTATGAACCAGGCGAGCTGCTGCTGCTCTACCGCGCATGAATTCAAGATGGCGCCTTGGGGTCGGCGCCCGGCGAGGCCAGTCAGATCCAAGGCGCCCCACGCCCGCCTGGCTGGCCTCGTCTCCAATGCTGCAGCCCCCGCCCCGCATCGATCACGCCTTGACCGGTTGGGCGGTCGAGAGGTCCGACGCGGGGCGAGTTCCACCCCCAAGCAGGATGATGCCGGTGCGCTCGAAGTGCCGGATCAGGAAGTCATCGAGGCGCGCACGGGCGAGGTCGAACGTGATCGAGTCGGCGCACGGTGGTGCCAGCGACGGGGCTGGATCGGCGTAGGCATTGGGGGCGAGGTTGCGCATCGATCAACCTCCGACGTAATGAGAGAGCGCGACATCGTCGGCGCGGGCATCGATTGCGGCAGCCGCGATCCGGACGAGGGCTTCTCGGTATTGGCTGGTATCGATCGCGATGCTGAGCGTCTTGATCGTGCGCAGAGGAATGATCGCCTCGGGGCCGGCCTCGCCAAAAAACGGCACAGCCGCCCGCTTAATGACGCCGCCGGTCGCAAATCCCTGAGAGGGCTTGGCCGCGGCAATAGCGGGCAGCGCCAGCGGCAGGGCGAAGATAGTGCGGCGCGAGAGCGGGCGCATCTAGGCGGCCCCGATCGAGGTGAGTTCGACAGCCGGATCAACCTGGCCGCCAGTGACGAACTCATAGATCGGCGTGACCTCACGCGCCCTCACCTGGCGCTGGCCGTGCAGCAGCCGGCTCACCGATCCGGCGCTGACGCCAAGAACAGCAGCCAGCCTCTGCTTTTGGCCGTGGCGAATATTCCGCTGAAGCCAGTCGACGTCGGACACCAGTTCGTGCAGGTGCTGCGCCATCTATGCCGCCCGCTTCCGCGTGCGGCGGCGCTCTTCAGCGATCACAACACGCTGGTCTCGCATGTAGGCCCGAACACGATCGAGCATGCCGACGGTGAGGTCAGCGCCCTCCCGCAGCCGCCCGACGAACTTGCCGTCATTGGCGACGCGCTTGCTGAACATGGACTCCGACATGCCGGCGAACCGACAAAACGAAGCAATCTGTTCGAGTAGTTTGTCTCTGGTCGACATGGCCGGGGACGGTACGGGGGACCTGTCCCCTTCGTCAAGGGGATACTTCCTTGTTACCCCCAGCGTTAAGGCGTGGAAGCATCCCGGCATGGCAACATGGCTACAGGAAGAACTGCACCGCCTGGTGAAGGCTGACGGGCGCTCGATGGAGGCAATCAGTCTCGCGGCGCAACGCAAGGAAACTTACGTAAAGGACATCGTCAGCGGAAAATCAAAGAACCCCAGCCACCAGGGGCTCGCAAATGTTGCGGTTGCCCTGCGATTGCCGCCCGGCTACTTCGCATCGCCGCCGGGTCGTGCCGACGCAACAACACCTCCAGCCCTGCCAAATGAGGCATCGTCAGTATCTGATTTGCATGCAAACATTCCGCCACAGAGAGAGGAAAAGAGCCTACCGTTCTTCTCAACCTCTCCGAGTAAACGAGTGGGGGAATGGCTCATGGCGAATGAAAGCGACGGATTTCGCTTTCGGCCGGGAGGATTATTCGGCCGTACTGACGTTTTCTGCTGCTACGTGGTGACACCCGAAATGGGCGATCGCTATCCAGTAGGTGAACTGATCTTTGTAGAGAAGAATCGTCCGGCGTCTCCCGATGAGGATTTGCTCATCGAACTGAAGGGGGATGGCGGCGGGAAGAGACGCATCATTTTGCGTCGCTTGATCGAGCGAGAGACCGACCACATCGTGGTCAAACAGCTCGATCCGCTGAAGAAAACCCAGATCAAGAACGACGACATACTGCAAACGTACCGCGTAATGCGTGGCGTTGATTTGGCCTAACGCGGGATATCGGGAAGGTGGCGACACCACCTCTCCCGCTTCTTCAGCGTTCCATTCCCGGCGCGGTCGCCAAGACCGCAATTGCCGGTAGCGCGGGGACAAATCCTTGCGCGGCCGATGCAAACTCCACCTCACTTCCAATGAAATCGCGGCTTTTGAAGCGATCCCCGCCATAGGTGATTGGGATTTTCGTGACCCTTGTGGATAGCGTCGGGGATCATTCCCCTTGACTAGGGGGATTTCTCCCCCATACAGTCCCCCTCGCCGGCACTGATCGCCGACACGCTCCGGGCGGAACCCGGATGCAGCGAGGGAGCTTCTGGTGCGCCCGACAGATCGCGTCATCCACCGCAACGCCGGCCGTTCCTACGGCTCGGGGAACATCGTTGCCATCGTCTCGTCCGCCGTCCGCCCGCCGAGCAAGGCGAAAGTGCAATTCGACGGTGAGCCCTGCCCTCGCGTCGTCTGGCTGGATGACCTCACGCTGATCGTGACGCCGCGGCCGCTGCCAGGGAGCACGGCGACGCTGCGGCTCGTCTATCCGCCGGAGCGGTTCGGCGAGCCCGTCGCTCCTGTGGTGGCGTGATGGCCGACGCTCCCCTCTTCCGCTTCCAGATCGCCGAACACGTCCGCGGCTTTGCGAGCCCGCTGCGCACGGATCGCGTCGGCCTGAACTTTGGTGGCATCGGTCTGCCCAACTTCAACATACCGATGTCCGCCACTGAGGCGCGTGCCGTGGCGAACGCGCTCTACGAGGCGGCGGATGCTTCCGAGAAGACGCTGCCGGTGGAGACGCTGGCAGAGAGGGCGGCGTGATGGCTGACACCGCCCCCGAAGTCACCATCAGCGCCGACATCGATAGCGGGCACGTCGTTGAGCTCGCCGCCGCCATAGTCGACGCCAGCGATGCGTGGCACGACAAGACCGGCAAGCCGAATCTGGCCCGGGAAATCTCGGAAGCCTTGTTGTGCAACGTCGTCGATGTCCTGCGCGGCGCCCCCGATGAGGCAACCCGCGCCGTCATGGCTGCGGGTGCCATCAACTTCATCATGCGCAACTGCGGCGTCCCGCCTGCGGACGTCTTTGCCGCGAGTATGGCAATCCAAGCAGGCGTCGATCCCTATCTGCCGATGGGGTCGGCATGACCGCCGCCATCGACTTCCCGGCCGGCACCCGCATCGACGACGCGGCGATCATGTTGGTCGAGGCCGCGACGCGAGACGGATCGGCGAGCTGCTCCTTCAACGGGGTCGAGCTGACGGCCACGCCGACATCGGCGCCGGCGGCAATTGTCGCCGAGTATGACCGCGTCTGCCTTGAGCGGCAGGAGGCTTACCGCAAATCGCCAGAAGGTATCGCCGCGACCGAGCGCGCTAACGAGCGACGCCGCGCCCTGCAGGACCGGCACGACGCGCTGATGGACCGGCTGCCGGGTCTGTTCGCCCGCGATCAAGTCACCATCGTCGACTGGCTCTGTGCGATGCAGGGGCCCAGCGACCACATCGGCGTCATCGTCCGTCGCGACACCATCGTCGCTGCCTTCGCCAAGCATGGATACGAGCCCGGCATGGACTGCGGGGCGGACTTCAAGCCGGACGTGCAGGCCAGCGTCTTCCGCTACCTCGTCGGGCAAGCGCTCGACGGCCTGACCCGCGGCCCCGCCATCCACGGCGTCATCCACAAGTTTGCGAACGAATGGAAAGAGCGGTTCGGGCTCCGTCGCGACATCGATGCGGTGACGCTATGACGACCGCCCTCCTCATCATCCTCCTGTGGCTGGCCGTCGGACTTGAGGTCGCGCTTTGGTTCGGGAGGGCGGTCAAGTGAGCGTCCTCGTCGCCCGCGTCCCGTCGCGCCAGGAGATCAGCGAGACCGTTACGCAGTTCCGCGCTCGCAATGATGGCCGGAAGTGGCGCGTCCTCAATGTGTGGAGCGGCGAGTACCTCGACGGCGAGTTCTCTGACGAGCATGCCGCAAAGGCCGGCGCTCATCTGGCAATAGCTGATGCCGTGCTCGGGATGATGCTTCATGGGGGCCGGGCATGACCGAGCAGGAAGCTAAAAAGACGACCTGCCACAAAACCTTGGTCCCTGTGGCGAGCGCTGACGGCAGCGCGCCGTGGTTCTCGCCGCAAGCGTGCATCGGCTCCGCCTGCATGGCGTGGCGCTGGGGCGACTACGAACAAACGGAAGGATACTGCGGCCTTGCCGGACGGCCTCCCTCGGGCCCGCAACTGGTAGGTCGGCCATGACTGACGGCCGCAACGAACTGCGCGACGCCATGGTCGGATCGCGGGAGTGGCAGCACCGGAACGCGCCGCTGCAGCACGAGCCGCCGCGCATCGTGAACGCATTCAACATGTGCGTTGTCGCCGCCCTCATCCTCGGCCTGGCTGCCATCGTGCTCTATGCGCCGCGTGCCAGCGCCGCCATTGAGGCGCTGCAGGAGCCGCCGAGTCCGGCGACGCACCAGCTCTGGGCGTGTGCTGGCGCCACGGCCTGCAAGCCCTATGGCCGGCCGATGGGCAAGACGGCGTGCGACCTCGATGCGGCGAGCCTGACCAACGCGTTACCGCCCGGCAGTCGGATCTATTGCACGAGGGTCGGCCGATGAAGATCGTCCAGTTCAAGCTTCGCTTTCGCGAAGAGCTGCGAGTCCGGATCGAGGCGGCAGCCCGAGCGAACGGCACTTCAATGAACGCTGAAATAGTCAACATGCTGGAGCGCTCACTGACTGAGGCCAACATCCTGAATCGCATCGATCAGGCCGTTGCGCGCTCGATGGGCAAGGTCGCCCGCGACCTCGATGCGGCATCGCTGGCCAACACGCTGCCGAAGGGATCGCGCGTCACGTGCGAGCGGGTGAAGCGGTGACCGCTCTTGCCCTCTCCCATTACAGCATCAAACCGGTCACGACTGTGGCCGATCCCGATCCCGCTCGCCCTCGCGGCGCCTACAAGCCCGCCGGCTTTTGGGTCTCTGTCGATGGTGACGACGACTGGCCGGAGTGGTGCGCCAGCAACGACTTCCTCCCGAAGGAACCGCTCCTTAGGCATCGCGTCACGTTGGCGACCAATGCGCGTGTTCTGCACTTGTCCAGCCATGATGAGGTCGTCGATCTCGGCCGGCGCTATCGCTCGCGAGATCCAATCCTCTTTCCCTCATACGTGATCATCGATTGGGCGAAACTCGCGGCCGACTACGACGGTCTCATCATTGCGCCCTATCAATGGGGCTGCCGTATGGAAAATGCAGCGCACTGGTACTACGGCTGGGACTGCGCATCCGGTGTCATCTGGAAAGCATGCGCCATCGCATCGATCGAGTGCCTTGGGATTGCCGATCTCAAGGTGGCCGCATGACCGCCGCCGAGCTCGCCAAGGCGAAGTGGGCCGCCACGCTGCTGCTCACCGGCCGCGCCAACGATGCGCGTGACGAGCTGCTCGAGCTCATCGCGGCGACCGAGAAGGACCGGCCTGATTTGCTGGCGACGAGGGTGCCGGTTGTCGGGCTGAAGTCGCTCGATGGGGTCTCCACATGAAGACAGCCGCGATCTGGCTCCTCTTTGTCGTCGGTGTCGTGCTCTGCGGTGTGCAGGGCCTGGCCCGGTGTGTCGATGATTGGGCCGACCGCGCCATCCAGGCAGTGATTGCCTGCGGCGAAGCCATCAAGGCGGCGAAGCCATGACCGCTGGCCATTCCGATCTCGTCGACCTCGACATCGTCATCCGCCGCGAGACCGACAAGGCGTGGGGCATCGCCGATCCCATTAAGACCGGCAACATCATCTGGCTGCCGAAAAGCCAGTGTGAAGTCGACGACATCAAGGCACCCAAAATGTCGGCCAAGCTGACCTGCCCGGAATGGCTCGCCAAAGAGCGGGGTCTCATATGAGCCGGCTAGAGGCTGTTCCTGTGTGGCCGCCTATCGCTGGTCACTACGCGATGAAGCTTACTCGTGGCGGTGTCCGTGTGCCGGTCAGGATCTGGTTTGGCGCTCCCGTCGTCGATGGTGAGGAGCTCGATCGGTCACCGCGCTGGTGCGTCGAGATCGATGGCCGCACCGATTGCGTGGAGAAGGACGACGACGGCTACCGCTGCACGGTGCCGATCGATGTCACGGCGGCATGGCCGTACTGCGCCAAGGAGCCGATCAAGGAGCACGTGTACCGCTTTCTGGTCGCGCATGCCGGGTGGGCACGCGACCACGCGCCTGACCATCCCAAGGCGAAGCCGCGCGAAGCCGTCGACTTCAACACGATCCCCCTTCCCCTCTAGGAGCGCCGAACGATGCCCGACGTCACCGACAGCATGCTTTCCGACGATCCCTCGCGTCACGGGATCGGCGGCAACAGCCCTCCGGAACCCATCGCGGCGCTGCGTGTCCATCTGCGCGAGACCTACACCGATCTCTCGAAGCGCTTCGCCGACATCATGGCAATGGCCGACAGGCTGCCGACTCAAATGGATGACGACGCCGAGGCCAAGCTGACCGAGGCCATCAAGGTCTGCACGAAGTTTTCGCGCAACGCCGAGGTTTCTCGGCTCGAGGCCAATGAACCGCACCGAGCACTGATTGCTGCTACCGACGGCTTCTTCAAAGCCATGTCCGACAAGGTCGACGATCTCAAGAAGAAGATGAACTCGGAATACCTGACGCCCTACCAGCAGGAAAAGGCGGACAGGGAAAAGCGGCGTCGTGCCGAGGAAGCTCGCCAGGCCGCCGCGCTGGCCGCCGAGAAGGAGCGCGAGCGCAAAGCCAAAGAGCGCGAGCTCGCTGAGATCAGGCGCAAAGAGGATGAAGCGCGCCGCGAAGGCGAGCGCAAGGAGCGCGAGGCCCGCGAGGCTGAACAGCGCCGGAAGGATGAAGCGGCCGCCGAAGTCCGCCGCGCCGAGGAGGCCAAGAAGGAGGCCGCGCGCCAGATCGCGGCGGCCAAGGCGGCGAAGGACAAGGAGGCTGCCGAAAAGGCCAGGGCCGAGAAGGAAGCTGCCCAGCGCGCCGTCGACGAGGCCAAGGAAAGGAGCAAGCGCGAGGCCGCCGAAGCCAAGGCCGAAGCAGACCGCGTGGCTTTGGAGGAATCGCAAGAGCGCATCCGCTTGGCTAACGAGCGTCGTGAGCAGCAGAGGATCGCCGACAAGGCGCGCGATGATGCCGCGGCAGCGGCGCAACGGGCGAATACCACGAAGAAAGCGGCCGGCGCCTCACAGGCCGACATGTCCCGCACCCGTACCGATCTCGGCGCCATCGCCTCACTGCGCACGATCTACGAGCACGAAGTCACCGACCACGAATCAGTGCCGCGCCAGTATTGCCGAGTGGATGACGGCTTGATCGCCAGCGCGGTCCGTGCCGCCACCGTGGACGGCAAATGCACGCTGAAAATCCCTGGGGTGCGCATCTTCCCGCGCACTGACTCGGTGGTGCGCTGATGGCCCGCTGCCCGACCTGCGGCCGCACAGTGCCGACGATATTCGAGCACGTCGATGTCGACTGCGAAACTTGGCCGGATCGGGGCACGCCTGAAGGCGACGCCGCAGAGACTGCCTACAAAGAGAAGCAGCAGGAACAGGAATAGACAATGGACGCGCAAACCGACGTCAACACCGTCGCAACATTGAATGCCATCGCTCCCGAGCGTGGCATCGGCGACAACAACCCGCCGGGTAAGTTGGAGCTGGAGCAAGCCGCCGCGGTAGTCGCGGAGGCGGAAGCATTCATCATTGAGTGCGTCGAGATCACCGACACCGATATGGCGAAGCAAGCCAACGACCTCATCGCTCATCTCAAGGCCGCCAAGAAGGAACTGGGCGTGGCCCAGAAGTCCGAGATCAAGCCGCACGACGACGCAATCGACGGCATCAAGGCGAAGTACAAAGAGCCCGTCGTTGAAATCGACGGTGTCGTGACCAGCCTCACCGCTCGCGCCGCAGCCTGGCTGATCAAGGAACGCGACCGCATCGCCGCCGAGAAGGCTGCCAAGGAAGCCGAAGCCAGGCGTCTTCGTGAGGAAGCCGAGCGCAAGGAGCGGGAACGCGTCGAGGCCGCTCGCAGGCACGAGGAGGAACGCCGCCGGCTCGCCGCCGAGGAAGAGGAGCGCAAGCGGGCTGCCGAGACAGAACAGCAGACCGAGCTCGATCGTGTCGCCGCCGAAACCGCCGCGGCTGCGGAGCAGGAACGACTTGAGCTCGAGCGCCAACAGGCGGCGCGCGCCGCGAAGGAAGCCGAGGAGGCCAGCAAGGCGGCGAAGGCTGCCGAGCGTGCCGCCGAGAAGAAGCCGGAGACCGCCGCCATCAAGAGCGGCGAGACCGGCCGGCGTGCCATGACGCTGCGGAGCTACTGGAGCGCCGTCATCGAGGACGAGGAGGAGGCGTACATCTCCTATCAAGATCACCCGATCGTCGTGAAGGCGCGAAACGCGGCGGTCCTCCAGGTCGCCAACGAGGCGGCCCGCGCCGCGAAGGATGAAAGCAAGGCGCGCCCCGGCGTCCGATTCGTCAAGGAAGAGCGGCCGGTATGAGCGCGGTCACCGAGGACGGCCTCAACGTCATTCTCAGCCGCGTTGAAAGACTCGGCGCGGATCTCGATCGCGCGAAGCGTGCTGAGCGTCAGTTGGAGAAGTCGAACCTGGAGCTCGCGCACACGCGTCGGCTTGCCGAAGACGACTACAGGCGGAAGTCCGCAGACCTCAGGGCTGCTGAGGCCAAGATATGCGAGTGGGCCGAATACGCCAGCCAGTTGCGTGCCGCCATCAACGCCATCGATCCCCGCGCGATCAAGCGGAAGAAAATCGTGCTGCCGGACATGCCGAAGCCGCTCGAAACCGAGATCCCCTTCTAACAACGGAGTTAATCATGGAAACGAAGACCGCAGCCGCGACCACCACCGAGGCGCCGCCCCCGGCTCCGGCGAACCCCGTGGCCACTGCACCCAAGCCCGCCCTGGTCAACGGTGGTCGTGTCGCCGCTATCGTACCGCAGGATTTCGAAAGTGCGTATCGCCTCGCCACCGTCGTCGTGAAGTCCGGCATGGCGCCGAAGTCACTCGACACCGTCGAGAAAGCCACTGTCGCTATAATGCACGGGCTGGAGGTCGGCTTCACGCCGATGGCGGCCCTGCAGTCCATCGCGGTCGTCAACGGCATGCCCACCATCTTCGGCGACGGCATGCTCGCCCTCGTCCGCGCCAGCGGCTTGCTGGAAGACATCATCGAGACCATCGAGGATGACAAAGATGGCCCCACGATCGCCGTCTGCAAGGTCAAGCGGGCAGGCTCGGCTTCGTGGACGGTTCAGGCCTTCACCCGACCACAGGCTATGAAGGCCGGGCTCTGGAAGAAGGCCGGTCCATGGACGCAGTACCCGCAGCGCATGATGCAGATGCGAGCCCGCTCCTGGGCGCTACGTGATGCCTTTGCCGATGTCCTCCGCGGTCTGACCTCAGCCGAGGAAGCCGGCGACATGGTTGATGTGACCAGCCGCGGCAGCGCCACCACGACAGCCCCGGAGCCGCGGCGATCTGACTACGTTCATGCCGATACCGGTGAGTCCGCGGTCGAGGATGAGCAGCGCAGCGGCGATGGTGCCACCGGCGACACCGGCACCGAGAACAAGAAGCCTTGGAAGCTCGACGCCAGCATCGTCGGCCAGGAGCCGCGCCGAAAGGCGATCCTCGATCTGCTCGAGCTCGCAAAGGTCAAGGTCGACGTCGACGAGATCGAGACAGAGCACAAGGAATTCCTCGACAAGCTGGGCCGCGTGAAAGCGGAGACCATGCGCCAGTTCGAAGTGCGCCGGTCCGAGCTACCGGAGCAAATCGAGGCCGAGTAACAGGCGGCAAGAGCTTCCGCGTCGTCAATGAGACACACGCCGGATGGCGACGCGGTTGGCGGGCAACAGGCTTCAGATCCCCCTGAAGTCTCGGTCGGTGGCGACAGGATATCCCAGGCCACCGACCGACCCGCGGGCTTACTTCAAGCGAGGATAGATGCGATGGCCACCGGCCTCCTCACCCCAACCCAGATCATTCGCCTCAAGAACAACGGCGAGTTCAACGCGACGCGGATGGCGCGCACTGGGACTCGGATCGAGTTCCAGCCTGTTGTCCGCGTGACGGCATCCGACGGGCGTGAATGGCTGCTGTTCGAGATCGACCCCGCCAACCCTGACCTTGCCTTTGCGGAGGCCCGGCGTCGCGGCCAGGTGCCGGAGCGGTTGTGGCTGCATCTGTCATGGCTGGAGCGGCAGGCTGCGCGGACCATGCGCTCCGGCAAGGTGCGGAGGATCGCGGCATGGCACGGGAAGCGATGGCCGAAGGTCGAGGCCGTCTTAGCTCATCACCGCAACGGCGGACCACTATGATCATGCACACCAAGCTCTGCGAGCACATGAACTTCGTCTCCCAGGCGAACGTCTTCCGCCTTTCTGAGATCGAAGGCGGTCCCATCACCGGATTCACACTCGACGTCACGGTGAAATGCACCGACTGCGGCCTTCCTTTCCGCTTCAAGGGGTTGCCCTTCGGCAGTCATCCGCACGAGCCGCGTCTGTCAGCCGATAGCGAAGTGCTGCGGGCGCCGATTGAGCCGGCGTACACGACCGAGGTCCTCGGCATGCCGATCCAGTCAGGGAGAGCTTGATGGCCGCACGTCCGACCACCAGCAATGCCGACGAATGGAACCTGTGGCTGCAGGATCACGCCGACAGCGCGCCGGCATACATCGCCGTCCAGATCGTAGAGGCGATTGAGGAGCACCAGAAGGCGCTCGCCCGGGAGGTCTACGGGCTCCGGGAACAGACCGAAGCGGAATGCGAGGGCGTGACGGAAGGCAAGCAAGGAGCCTATGCCCGCGGCCGCATGCACGAAGCCAAAAGCATCGCGCGCGCCATCAGCGCCATCATGCCGTACTCGCGCGATCCTGGTGCGCTCGCGCATGGTGGTCGGGAGCGGTTGGCTGGATGGCGCTCCCATCCGAGCGTTTTCCTGCAGATGCAACCAGACGGCAAAATCACGTCTCGGGTCCATGTCCCGGACGGCATGTCGCCCGCCGCCGCCATGGACGCGATGAAGCGCCTGCACGCTCACCTCGGCGAAGAGATCGCACGGGCCGCTACCGATTGCCCGGCGCAGCGCAAGACAATCAGCTTCTGGTGCCAGGACCACGGCGAATTTGCTGATCGCCCAGGAGCCACAGCTCCATGCCCCACTTGTCGATGCACTTGCCCGGAGCATCGGACATGACCGATCTCGCCCCGGGCGCCCGCTTCGCCCTCACCTCCCACGCCGGACCAATCGTCCGCCCGCGTGGCACCCGCACCGGCACCATTGTCGCCGACGCCGACCGCTGGTGGCGGGTCCGCTACGACGGCTGCAGCAACGTTCGCGACCTCTGCAAGACCTACGCACGGCCGGAGTGGGAAGCCGCGGTGGACGCGGCATGACTACGACCTTCGCCATCCCCCAGGTTGTTCGCCACAAGCCAACCGGCGATCTGCTCATCACCGTCGAGCATTACGACGCCAACGCGCAGCGCGGCACTTTCTGGCGCTGCTCGCCCATTGATAACCGCTACTCAACACGCGGATATCCAGACGACGAGCTAGAGCTCGCCCCGCCGAGAAAGCGTGGAGCGTTCGATTACAGAACCGAGATCGTCCCGCGAGCCCAAGGCTCGATCCCTTGGGAACATGCGGAGCCGGCGAACCTCGCACACACCCTATCGAACGTTGCCGCGTGCGCGGGCTGGGCGGCGTATCCAGGCATAGCCTGGGTTACAAAGCCCGGAGAGACGCACGGCGACTGGGCGCGCATCTTCCTTCACACAACGCAAGGCGGCGGCTTCACCGGCCAAGCGCACGCCTTGGTGTGGGAGAGAGGCCCCCGCCGCAAACCGGACCACCTCATTGAGGCCGTGGTTCGCGCCGCTACCCAGGCCGTTCATCGCCGGAAGGTACCGCCGGGTGACCTCGCCGCTGCTGTGTTGGCGATGGAGGACTTACCGCATTACCAGCACGAGCCTGCCATGCCGACGGCGTGGCTGCTCTCGATTTGCAAGCACGAGATCGTAGACAGCAGCACTTCCGCCGGACGGATGCGCGGCTGGCATCCGGCGCATTGCACGAAGTGCGGCATCAACCTGTCTGTCGATAGCAGCGATTGACGGTGGACCGAATGAATCACCCTCCCCCATCCACCCTCGACTACTGGCGCGACAAGCTTTGGCAGGCGGCCGACAGCGTTGGCGTCCGCCTGACTGACGACCAACTAGAGACCATGGCGGCCGATCTCGTCGTCGCTGCGGAGAAAGCACCGAACAATGAAGACTGATCATCCTCTCCCCGACGCCGCTCTCAAGGGCCACATAGCTGTCGTGGGCATGACAGGCGGCGGGAAGACATTCACCACCAAGGGCATCGTCGAGCACATCCTCGCCAAGGATCCGGCGGCCAGGGTCTGCGTACTCGATCCGATCAAGTCTGACTGGTGGGGCATTACGTCGAGCGCCAACGGCAAGCGGCCAGGCCTGCCCTTTCATATCCTCGGCGGCCCACGCGGCCACGTCCCGCTTCACGAGACGACTGGCAAGGCGATTGGCGAGCTCGTCGGCTCAGGATCTCTGCCGTTGTCCATCGTCGACATGGCCGACTTCGGGCCCGGTGGCCTGCAGGCCTTCTTCAACGACTTCGCGCCCGCCCTTCTCCGCAGGATCCGCGGCGTCGTTCATCTGGTCCTTGAGGAGGCGCACGAGTTCGCCCCGAAGGAACGCGCCGGGTTCGGCGGCGAAACGATGACGGTCCACTTCGCCAAGAAGCTGGCAACGGCCGGCCGGTCCAAGGGCATCCGGATCATCGCGGCGACGCAGCGGACGCAACAGCTCCACAACTCCGTGCTGGGTTCCTGCCAGACTGTCATCGCGCACCAGTTGACCTACCCCGCCGACATCGAGCCGGTGTCGAAATGGTTCAAGGGCCATGTCGATAAGGAGGTGTTCGGCCGCTTCTTGGAGACGCTGACTTCTCTGCCGACCGGCACCGGGTGGATGTGCTCCGGCCAGGCCAAGGTCGCCGAGATGGTTCGTTTCCCGGCGATCTGGACATTCGACAACTCGGCGACACCCGATGGTGCCGCCGATATCGATGTGACCACAGCGCCCGTCGATCGCGACAAGCTGCGGCAGATCATGGGTGACGCCGCGAAGGAAGCCGAGGACAACGACGTCCCGACGCTTCGCAAGCGGATCAAGGAGCTCGAGGCCGAGCTGGCGAAGAAGCCGGCGGCAACGGTGGACGAGGCAGCGCTCGAAGAGGCCCGCACCGAGGGACATCGGTCCGGCGCTGCTGCTGCCCTTCGGATATCGCAAGAGGTGATTTCAACGATCAACGGCCGTGTCGCAGCTATGCACGACGTCCAGGGACGTTTGGTCGACTCCGTCTCCGAAGCTGTCACTGCGATCGAGCTTGCGCTCAAGAACCTTCCAGCGGGGCGCCCAGGACCGGGCATCGCCCACCGGCCGGCGCCGTTCGTGCCGCAGCCGTCAACCCGGATTGCGGTTTCGTCAACCCGATCAGGCGACCCGTCAACCAACCTGCCGAAAGCAGAGCGCCTGATCCTGACCGTCCTGGCGCAGCGCCACCCGGAGCGGGTACCGGTCGACCGGATCGCGGCGATCGCCGGCTATTCCGCCGGTGGTGGCGGCTTCAACAACGCCCTGTCGTCTCTTCGCGGCAAGGCCTTCATCGAGCAGGGCCCCTCGCCGCTGGCCATCACCGCCGATGGTCTCACAGCGTTGGGGCAGTTCGATCCGCTGCCAACCGGCGCGGCCCTGCTGACCCACTGGATGAACCGCGTCGGCAAGGCCGAGCGCGCGATCCTTGAAGCGGCATCTCGCGGCCTCACCAGCAAGGACGCCATCGCGTCGGCCGCGGGATACGCGCCCGACGGCGGCGGGTTCAACAACGCGCTGGGCCGGCTGCGGACACTCGGGCTGATCGTCGGCCGCGGGACGATCGAACTGCATGAGGACCTACGATGAAGACCAGATGCACTGATTGCGGCGAGACCTATGACGATGCCGACCGCACCACGATCTGCCCACACGAGCTGATCATGCCAGCGGCCGATCTCGTGCAGAAGAAGGCCGGCCTTGCGCTGATCGGCAAAGACATCCGGTTCGCGCATCAACCCGAGGGGCCGACCCATCGCGTCCAAGCCGTTGGCTGGAATGGCATGGTCAAGCTGGCGGACATGTCGGGAGAATTCGCGCCGCATCTGTTCGTGCCAGCATCCACTCCGGTCGACCTGTTTGGGATGGCGTTCGCCTGCATGAGCCGCGATGACCGGCAAACGGTCGTCGGCAAATGGTGCGCCGCCGCCTTTGGTGCGGACCATGCGTCGAGCCTGCCGCAACGTGGTGTCCGCCTCCTCGAGGAAGCCATCGAGCTCTACCAAGCGGCCGGCGGTACTCCTGCCATGGCGCATCGCCTCGTCGATTTCATCTTTGACCGGCCAGCCGGAACGGTGCCGCAGGAGATGGGTGGCGTTGCCGTCACGCTCCTGGCGTTGGCGAACGCAGCCGGACAGAGCGCCGACGCAGAGGAGGTCCGCGAGATCGCCCGCGTCCTCGCAAAGCCGGTGTCCCATTTCACGGCACGCAATGATGCCAAGAACGCCGCCGGGTTCGACACGTCGAAGGAGGACTGAGAGATGGGAAAGACCTCGATCGAATGGACGCGCGGTGATGACGGCTCGGCCGGCGCGACCTGGAATCCCATCCGGGGATGTTCGCGCCTCTCGCCCGGCTGCGGCGGCCCCAACCATCAAGGCGGCTGCTACGCCGAGAAGATCGCCGCCAGGTTCTCAGGTCCCGGCCAGCCATTCGAGGGCTTTGCCGAGCGCGGCGCCTACGGCGGCAGATGGACCGGCAAAATAGCGCTGGTCGACGACATGCTCACGCTGCCGCTGCGGTGGAAGAAGCCTCGCCGAGTGTTCGTAAATTCAATGAGCGACTTATTCCACGAGAACCTGCCGGATGAGGCGATCGACAAGGTGTTCGCCGTCATGGCGCTGGCGCCGCAGCACACGTTTCAGGTCCTGACAAAGCGGGCGGACCGGATGCGGAAGTATTTCGCCGCCCTGTCGTGCGACGGAGGATACCGGCCCTACGTTCGTCGGTCCGGATGGGTCGCCCCCGATCCGCGCGATGGCGATCACGTCATCCTGTTGCAGGAAGGCCAGTCTTGGCCGCTCCCCAACGTCTGGCTCGGCGTTTCCGTCGAAGACCGCGCGCGCAAGACCCGCATCGCCGATCTCCGCGCCACGCCGGCGGCCATCCGGTTCCTGTCGTGCGAGCCGCTGCTTGAAGAGCTCGGCGCACTCGACTTGACCGGCATCCACCAGGTCATCATTGGCGGCGAGAGCGGTCCGCGGTCGCGACCCTTCGCCCTCGAATGGGCTCGCAGCATCGTTGGGCAATGCAAGGCATCAAGTGTCGCCTGCTTCGTGAAGCAGCTCGGCGCCAAGCCAGGTGATCGACCGTCGCCGCAGTTCTGTCACGAGCCGATAAAGCTGAGGGACCGGAAGGGCGGCGACTGGTCCGAATGGCCGGAGGATCTTCGCGTCCGCGAGTTCCCGACATGACCGCCCGCCGCGCCATCCGCGACCTCTGGTGCTCGAGCTGCGACAGCACCGGCACCGTCCTCTGCTTCTGCGGTGGCGACGGCTGCCACTGCGGCCGCGAAGAAGTCGCCTGTCCCGACTGCGATGGAGCGTCACCGCCCGCGTACTGCGAGGCCGATGACTGCATCGAAGAACTCGTCACCCTCGTCTGCTGAAGGAACGACCAATGACAAAGCCGCTTTGCATCTATCACGGGAACTGCGCGGATGGCTTCGGCGCCGCATGGGTCGTGAACCGTTACTTCAAAGGCGAGGTCGACTTTCACCCCGGCTTCTATGGAGCGCCGCCACCCGACGTGACTGATCGCGAGGTCATCATCGTCGACTTCTCCTATAAGCGCGACGTGATGATGAAGATCGCCCAGGCGGCGACCTCGGTTCTTCTTCTTGATCATCATAAGTCGGCCGTTGATGACATCGGCGATGTGCCGAAAAGCGCAACGGTTCCGTTATCGAACGGCAACGTCGCGTATGTGGATGCTGCCGATCTTACTTTGGTGTCCGGCTACAGCTGGAGCGAGCAGGCGCACGGCGGCGCGATAGCCTATGCCGGCGGGGGCAGGGCCGACGCCGAGTCGGTGTACATGCACCACCTGATCCTCCCCACGCGGGACGGCCTGCCGGTCGACCACCGCAATAGAAACAGCCTCGACAATCGCCGCCTCAACTTGAGATACGCGACCAAGGAACAGAACGGCGCAAACATGGACCGAGGTAGTCGGTTCAAGGGTGTCACGGCGCGGAACGATCGCTGGATCGCCCAGATCGCCAGCGCTTACCTCGGCACCTTCGACACCGAGGCGGAGGCCGCAAAAGCCTACGATGAGGCGGCCAAGGAACGCTGGGGCGAGTACGCTCGCACCAACTTCGGCCAAAGGGAGCCGTTTCCCCCGAACTGCGAGTTCATCTTCGACATGAACCGCAGCGGCGCCGGCCTTGCCTGGGACTTCTTCTTTCCGAGCAAGGAGCGCCCGCGTCTGATCGACCACGTCGAGGATCGGGACCTCTGGCGCTTCAACCTGCCGGGCTCTGCGGACCTGCACGTCGCCGTCATGTCCTATCCGCTCGACTTCTCCTGGTGGGATGCTTGGGCCGACAAGGATGTACGTGGGCTCGATGGGCTCCGCGCCGAAGGCATGGCGATCAATCGCAAGCTGAAGCAGGACATCGCGCATATCCTCGGTGTCGCAACACGACGAATGGTGATCGGCGGAGTTGAAGTGCCGGTGGCGAACCTGCCCTACATGATGGCTTCCGAGGCGGCCGGCGACATGGCCGAAACCGCACCTTTCGCTGCCACGTATTACGACAGCGCCAAGGCACGGCACTTCTCCCTTCGCAGTCGCGGTGAGACCGGCATGGATGTCTCCGAGATTGCCAAGCGCTACGGCGGCGGCGGTCACCGCAATGCGGCGGGCTTCCAGATGCCGATCGGCTGGGAAGGCGACAACACCGCCAAATAGTCACTCGTCGAAACACGCAACGAAGGAGCAAGCAATGGACGTGATCACCGAAGCCCCCACCGTCGAAGTCATGCCGCCAGCCGCCCCTTGGGAGGCACTGCCTGACGGTGATTACTCCATCGTCGAGCTGATGGGCCACACCACCCTGGTCGGCCGCATCACCGAGGTCGAGCGCTTCGGCTCCAAGATGGCGGCGATCGAAGTCCTCTTCAGCGGCCAGCTCCTGCCGGCGATCTTCCAAGGCGGATCGTCCTTCTACCGGATGACGCCGTGCTCGAAGGAGACGGCTTGGAAGGCCCAGCACAAACCGGAGCGCATGTATTCGCTGCCGGCACCCATCAGGGCGATCGTGCCCGCGGCGTTGCTGCCGGCGCCCGAACCACGGCCAGCACAGTCCTTCTCCTTCGATGAAGCGGCCAGTGATGATGGCGACCAGGACCCGGATTTCTGACGTGACCGCCCTACCCCTACCCGTACAGGCTCGCCAGTCGCGCCCGCAGCTCGGCCGTGGTGGCCTGGTGCGCATCCGGCGGCAGCGGCTTCGGGCTCACCGGCGCATTGAAGATGTCTTCACGCTCGGCGCGCAGCATCGTCCACTCGCCGTCGTGGTGGCGATCGGCCTCAAGGAGCTGCAGTGCCATCACTGTGTAGTGCGCCTCCCACGGTGTCGGCTCGCGGCCTTCTTTCTCCAGGGTGGCGATCGTTCGACCGATTCTCTGAGCGAGGTTTCGACGCGCCGTCTGCACGGTCTTGGGGGACAGGGTCATGGTTGAGAACACCCGTATGAGAGCCCTGACGATCTGGCAACCGTGGGCGACGCTGATCATCGAAGGTTGGAAGCCGCGCGAGTTCCGCCCGTGGGCCGCGCCTCGTGCGATCGTCGGCCAGCGCATCGTCATCCACGCCGCCAAGCGGCCGATGAAGGACGTCGAGATCTGCAACATCCTTGGCTACGTCGGCAGCCGCGACGGAATCAGGGACGGCATTCAGCCTGCCGCGCGCGACCTGATGGAGCGTGTGTGGCGACGCGAGACGGAGCTGCCGATGTCAGCCGGCCTCGGCACAGTGCTGTTAGGAGAGACGCGAGTCGCCCTCCACCGGCTCCCTTCACTCGGCGAATCCCAACCTCACACGCCGATCTACGCTTGGCCGATGCTCGACGTCGTGAAGTGGCCCGAGCCGATCGCCGCCAAAGGCGCACAGGGCTTTTGGGAGTGGCCGGCATGATCATCGTCCGCGTCGAACTGAAGAGCGCGATCACCGGCCAGACGACCGAGCTTGCCCGCGCCCACATCTGCAACATCGGTGGCACCGACGAGCGCGGCGACTATGAGGCGTCGACCCTACGGGGCAGATCGACGGCAGCGCTCGACCAGCGAATCGTCCAGCGCAGGGGCAAGGTGCTCGGCCACGCCCGGCTGCAACTGCACGTCTGGCACCTGGTCGCCAAGGCGCTGGCCGGCATGGGGTACGGGAAATGACAGCAACTCAGGCTACCGACGCCACGAGCGTGCCCACCCTGCGGCCGGCCCCACGCACCCGCGAACTGCGGCGGTCGTCGCAGCCGAGGCGTGGACTGAGCCGGGATGAGGCTGCCGTCTACATCGGCGTCAGCACACGGAAATTCGAGGAGATGGTCGGCGACGGCCGGATGCCGCGGGCGAAGGTGATCGACGCCCGCCGGGTCTGGGATTCCCACAAGCTCGACCTTGCCTTTGACGCTCTTCCGACGGACGGTGAGGAGGCCAGCAATCCATGGGACGAGTGAGGCCGCCCGCCTTGAAGATCAACCTCCCCTACGTCGTGCCCGACACGGACCGGCACGGGAACGTGCGGCTCTACTATTGGCGGAAAGGCCGTCCCAAGATCCGCCTTCGCTGCGAGCCCGGCACTGCCGCCTTCATGGCCGAGGTCGAGGCTGCCAAGGCTGCGAGCGACGCTGCCGCCCCCAAGTCGGCAAGGGACATTGCGCCGGCATCGTTGCGAGCGCTCTGCCTCGACTACTTCGCCAGCGCCAATTTCCGATTGCTGGACAAGCGGACAGCACGGCAGAACCGCTTGCTGCTGGAAGACATCTGCCGGTCCAAAACACCGAAGAAGGGCCATGAGCGAGGCATGCTGCCCTATGCCTTGATCCAACCCCATCATGTCGAGGAGCTGCGCGACGAGAAGCTCGAGCTGCCTGGCGCTGCCAACAACCGGGTCAAGGCACTGCGCCGTCTCTTCAAGTGGGCCAAGGAGGCGAAGAAGCCGGGCGCCAAGAATCCTGCTGCTGATGTCGCCTACATCAGGATGAGTGGCGAAGGCTTCCGGACATGGGAGGCCTCCGACATCGAACAGTTTGAAGCCGCCCATCCCATCGGGACACAGCCCAGGCTGTGCTTAGCCCTCCTGCTCTACACCGGAGTGCGTCGGTCCGATGTCGTGAAGCTCGGGCCACAGCACGAGCGCGATGGCTGGCTGCATTTCACCGAGACCAAGGGCAGCCGCAAAGCGGGCGCAACGCCCAAGAAGCGCGATATCCCGATCATCGATCCGCTTCGCGAGATACTCGACGCCAGCCAGGCGCTCATTGGTCCCTTCGCCTATCTCATCACGGAACGCGGCGTCCCCTACACCGTCAACGGCTTCGGCAACAAGTTCCAGGACTGGGTCAAAGCGGCAGGCCTACCGGTCGGACTTGCCGCTCACGGCCTGCGGAAAGCGGCGGCCACGCATGCTGCCGACAACGGCGCCACCGATCGTCAGCTCATGGCGCTGTTCGGTTGGGAAACCGAGAAGGAAGCGAACCGCTATACGAAGCGCGCCAACCGGAAAAAATTGGCCGGGCGCGCGGCGCCACTGCTCGGCTTCAAGCGCTGAAAAGTTCCCACTTTTTAGGGATCGACCCGCTCCCACCAACCAATTGTCTAATGATTTCAATTGGTTGGTGAGGGGGTTGGTAGCTGGGGGCGGACTTGAACCGCCGACCCCGGCATTATGAGTGCCGTGCTCTAACCAGCTGAGCTACCCAGCCATGGGTGCGCGCTTTTATGCGGCGCCGCAGCGACCTGTCAAGAAAGGCAAATTCGCTTCTCGAACGGTCAGCGGTGAGCAGCTACTGCAGCTCCGTCGAGCCTGTCTGCAGGCTGACCGAGAAAACCCAGAATTGTCGGGGCGATGTCGACCAAACTGGTCGTGCGTTCAATCCGTCCCTGGCCAAAATCGGAATGCACAAGCACCAGGAAAGGCCGCGTTTCCTGTGGGCCCAGACCGCCATGATGGCCGCAACCTATCTCCGGCGGGCCCTCTCCGTCCTCGACCAGCCAGCGCGTTCCTGCGACTCCGTAGCCGTTACGCTCGTCGTGGCGCGCGGTATCGACAGCCGCGACCAGCATCTTTCCCGAGAGCCCCGTGGCCGCCAGGGCCTCGCCCGTGAGGATAGCCCCGACCCACGGCTCCTTCCGCATGTGGGCCAACACTTCCTCGAAAGTGGGCCTCGCCTTCTCCGTGGCGTAGATCAGCGCGCTGGTGCCCTGCGAGGCGACGGCGATCCGGCCGTGTCGCAGCTCGGCATCCAAGCCATTGTCCGCCAACCAGCGGCCGACGTGCACGGAGCGGCCGACCGTCTCGTGTCCGTGATCCGACCCCACCAGGACCAACGTGTCGAAGCGGTCTTCGTGTGCCCTCACCGCGTCGAGGACTTCTGCCACCAGCCCATCCGTCACCTTCAAGGCGTGCAGATGATCGGGCGAGCCCAGCGGCTCGTGATGCAGGGTGAGATCGGGATTGGCGAGCCACAGGACGCTGAGCGCATTCCCGTCCGACGGCACGACTTCGGCGCAGAAGCGCCGCGTCATCTCGATGTCGCCGGCGAGATCGTGGGTGACCGCAAGATGGGCCGCGCCTGTAAGCGCTGTGCCACCGGGACCGAAGGAACCGGCGCGATGCAGCACGGTCCCGAAATGGTCCGGATCGAGGAAGTAGGCCGCCCCCGGAGAAACGTTCGAATAGGCCACCTGACCGCCGCAAGAGGCCAACCGTTCGGCAAGCGTCGGCACCCGCAGGGTCTGGCCCGTGACCTGCCGCATGGTCTGCCGGAAGGACGGCGCCCCGACATTGTGCACGGTGAGCCGGCCGTCCTCGAACAGCGCCATCTGGTTGCCTTCGAGTCCATGGCGCGCGGGATGGCAGCCGGTGGCGATGGATGCCGCCGAAACGCGCGTCACCGAGGGGAACACGGCGCGATGATCGCTGGCGCTGCGATGCCCGGCCTGCAGGGCCGCCAACGTGGGCGTCCGCTCGACATTGATCCATTCTGCGCCGAGGCCATCGCAAACGATCAGGATGGCCCGGCGGCGACGCGATGAAGTCATGCCGGCATGATAGGCAATGCCGCGTCCGGGGCCATCGTCATTCGGCCTGGATGCCGGCTTCCGAAACGATCCTGTCGCTCTTTGCCACTTCCTGCAGGACGAACTGCCGGAACTGCTCGGGCGTCGAGCCCGCCGGAACAGCGCCCTGATCGCGCAGCGCGGCCTGAACGTCGCTGGCAGCCAGCGCGGCAATCAAGCCATCGTGCAGGCGACCCACGATCTCCTGCGGCGTTCCCTTGGGCACGGCGACACCGACCCAGGTGTTGAACTCGTAGCCAGGGAAGCCAAGCTCCGCCATCGTCGGAACGTCGGGCAAGGCTTCCGAGCGCTTCGACGACGTGACGGCAAGCGCACGCAGCTTGCCCGACCTGACGAGAGGAACCGCCGGCGGCACGCTGCTCACTGCCATGTTGAGGTGGCCGCCCACGGCATCCTGCACCAGCGGCCCCGAGCCCTTGTAGGGAACATGGAGGAACTTCGCCTTGGCCATGGACGAGAGAAGTTCGGCGGCGAGATGCTGAGGACTGCCGCTGCCGATGGAGCCGTAGCTGACGGTGTCCGGCTTGGCCTTTGCCATTTCAATGAGCTCGCCGAGTGACTGGGACGTTGCGGCCGGCGCAACGAAGACCAGCGGGAAGGTCGCCAACAGGCTGACCGGCTCGAAGTCGCTCCGCGGGTCGTAGGTCATGTTCTTGAACAGGCTGGCGTTGATCGCCATCTCGCTCGCCGCGCCGAACAGGACCGTGTAGCCGTCGGGCGCGCTCTTCGCGACGCTCGCCGCGCCGATCATGCCGGTTGCGCCCGGCCTGTTCTCGATGACGACGGATTGGCCGAGGAATTCCGTGAGCCTCTGAGCCATCGCCCGACCGGTGATGTCCGTGCCGCCGCCGGGCGGATAAGGGATGATCAGCTTGACCGACTTGGTGGGATAGGACGCCGGCTGCGCCATCGCGAGAGACGGCGCGGCACCAAGGGCGAAGAGGCCGGCAGCGATACGGAGCTGTCGGCGCCGCGTGAGAAGGCTTTGGGATCGATCATCGTGCATCCGGGCCTTATCGGAGCGACCCGTGACGCGGCAATGACAACTGCCTGTGGCCTATTTTTCCTGCATCGAACGCGCGTCCCACAGACGCACGATGTAGCCGTCGGGATCGTGCAGCTCGGCACCGTATCCCCAGAAGGTCTTTTGCGGTCCGTGCGCGAAACCAACACCCCGCTTCGACCATTCAGCGTGCGTCGCATCGACATCGTCGACCTGGAACCAGAGAGCGGTGCCACCTGCCGTGACGGGCGATCCCGTTTCCTGCAGGAAGATCGCAAAGCCGTCGCCGTCCTGCAGCGCCACGGTGCGCCGGTCTGGGACTTCGAATTCGATCTTGAGGCCGAGCGTCGACATGTACCAATCACGCGACCGGTCGAGATTGCTGACCGGCAGGTTGAGGTGATCGAACTTCATCATCACTCGACCCTCTTGATGAATCCTCCTCCCAGCACACGGCTGCCCGTGGCGGCGTCGTAAACGACGCACGCCTGACCGGGGGACACGCCGATCTCGGGCTCGGCAAAGCGCACGACGGCGCCCGCCTCGGTCAGCTCGACGGTTGCCGGACGCAGCGTCTGGCTGGATCGAACGCGGACCTGCACATCCAATAGTCCCGAGGTCACGGGGCCAATCCAGTTCACGTCGTAGAGCACGATCTCGTCTCGCCCGAGCGCACTGCGCGGACCGACCACGACGCGTCGTGTCTTCGGCTCCAGCCGCACGACATAGAGCGGGTCGTTGTCGGTGCCTTCGCGGCCACCGAGCGCCAGGCCGCGGCGCTGGCCAACGGTGAAGCGCACGATGCCTTCGTGACGGCCCACCACCCTGCCCGTCATGTCGACGATCTCGCCGGGCTCAACGGCCTCGGGCCGCAGCTTCTGGACCACCGAGGCATAATCACCGTTCGGCACGAAACAGATGTCCTGGCTGTCGGGCTTATCGGCGACGGCGAGCTCGAACCGCTCGGCCAAGGCGCGCGTCTCGCTCTTGGGCAGGTCACCCAGAGGAAAGCGCAGGAAGTCGAGCTGTTCGCGCGTCGTGCCGAACAGAAAATAGCTCTGGTCGCGCGCCGGATCGGCGCCGCGGTGCAGCTCCGGCCCCGCCTCGCCCGCCACACGCCGTACATAGTGACCGGTCGCCAGCGCCTCGGCGCCGAGTTCGCGCGCCGTCTTCAGGAGGTCGCGGAACTTCACCGTTCGATTGCAGGCAATGCAGGGCACCGGCGTCTCGCCGCGCGCATAGGCGTCGGCAAAGGACTCCATCACCTCGTTACGGAAACGGTTCTCGTAGTCGAGCACGTAGTGCGGGATGCCGAGGCGGTCCGCGACCTGCCGGGCATCGCGAATATCCTGGCCGGCGCAGCAGGCGCCCGCCTTCCCGACCGCCACACCATGGTCGTAAAGTTGCAGGGTGACCCCCACAACATCGTAGCCCTGATCCTTCAAAAGCGCCGCCGTGACCGACGAGTCGACGCCACCCGACATCGCGACCACCACGCGGGTGTCGCCGGGCGCTTTGTCGAGACCGAGGGAGTTGCGGGCCATAACGGCGCCTATATAGGCCTGCCTAAACCGCAACAACAGGGCCCGGTGCCGCGTTGTCGTCGGCCATGCGCGACCATGAACCTGCGATTCGGCGGTTTTTCGAGGCCTATCAGGCCCGAATGAACGACGCCCTGGAGGACCCACCCAAGGTCGACATCGCGGCCGCAAGAGCTGCCTTCGCCAAGTTTTTTGTCGGAAGCGCACCCCGGGACGTCTCCGGCGGACGCAACGGCTGGCTCCTGCGGTTCATGATCCCGCGCGGCTACGCCTTCTACCGGAAGATCGGTACCGAACGCATGGAGGTGCGCGCCCTCACGGTAACGCCGCTGGACGACTTCCACGCCATGGCCAAGACAAGCTGGTGGTCGAGCTACCGCCGGAAATCGGGCGAACGAGTCGAAATCGAGTTCGACAACATCTACCTGCTGCGCATCCCGGCCGGGAAAGATCCCGAGATCTTTGCCTACATTACTGGCGACGAGCAGCAGGTGCTGAAGGATCACGGCCTCATCTGAGCGAGGCCATGATCGCTGCCGGTCAGTCGCGCCGGCGGCTGGTGTCGCGCACGACCTTGGCGACGCCGTTACGGTCGTAGACGATCGCCACCCGATCACCCATCTGGATATCGCCATCGTCGTACTGCGCCACGGTCACGCGCTGGCCGTCGTCGCGCTGCACGGTGATCTCGATGCCGCGGCGCGTGGATTCCTGATCGACAGCGGTGCCGACGATGGCGCCGCCGACGGCACCCAGCACGCCGCCCACGACCGCGCCGCCTACCGAATTGGAGATCGCGCCGCCCGCCGCCGCGCCGCCGATGGCGCCGACCGTGCCGCCGATCATCGTGCCGTCGTTCATGCCGCCACGCTGGCCGCGGACACGGACCTCTCGGATGGACACCACCCGTCCGGCCTCGCCGCGATAGCTGGCGCCCTGAGCCGACGTATTGACGACACCCGGCTGGACCGCGCCGCTGCTGCCATTACAGGCGCCGAGGCTGGCCGCCAGAGCAACCGGAACCAAGAGGGCCAGGGCCCGTTTGCCGATCCATTTGCCGAACATCCGATGACGACCTTTCACTGACTCTATCAAAGCACTCTAACGATTCAGTCGGGGGCACGGGAAGTGTCTCTCACGGCCCGGGCAACGCCCCGGCCGTCCTGCACGATCTGCACCCGGTCGCCGAGCTGAACATCGCCGTCGTCGCGCTGGGCGATAGTGACGTTCTGGCCGTCATCGCGCTGGACAACGATTTCGATCCCGCGTCCACCCGACTGCTGGCCGTCTAGGATGTTACCGGCGATGGCACCGCCGACGGCACCCAGGAGCAAACCGACAAGGCTGCTGCCTACGGTTTGGCCGATTGCACCGCCGAGGGCTGCGCCCGCTGCGGCTCCCAAGAAACCACCGGTCATGGTTCCCTGACCGCTGCTGCGATAGCCGCCACCGCCACCCTGCAGGGCGATCTCGCGGATCGAGACAACCCGGCCCGGTCCGGCCACAGAACCGTTGTAGGTCGAACTTGCCGCTGGCGGAGGTGGCGGCGGAACGTTGGACGAGGTCGTGACGACGCCGGGCTGGCCTGCCGTGGTGTGGACAATGCCAGGTTGGACTGCATTGGATGCACAGGCGCCCAACCCCACCGCCAAGATCAGCGGCAGCAGCACAGGGCGCCCCTTTGTCATGATCATCGACGGCCTCCGGAGACCGAGCAAATTCGCCGTTATTTTCGACTAAATTACGGCGTCCGGCCAGTGTCGTAAAAGCAGCGCTAGTCGCGCTCCTCGATCCAGGCGGCCTGGATCGCTTCGAGGATCTTCTCGTTCGAGCGGTTGGGATCGTCCTCGAAATCGGGCAGTCCCATCACCCAGCGATGCAGGTCGGTGAACCGCAGGTTGACATTGTCTACATCGGGATGGCGTTCCTCGAGTTCGATCGCGATGTCGTGGACGTCCGTCCAGCGCAGCTTCTTTGCCATCGCGCGACCTTCCCCTACTTGTCGACCATCATGTTGCGCGTCGCCGCCGGCAGACGCACGACCAGCCCGTCCAGCGCTTCGCTCATGCGGATCTGGCAGCCCAGCCGCGAGGTGTGAGTGAGGCCGAACGCGAGGTCGAGCATGTCTTCCTCGTCGTCGCTGGCAGGCGCCAGCTGGTCGAACCAGGTCTTCTCCACCACGACATGACAGGTCGAGCAGGCAAGCGAGCCTTCGCAGGCGCCCTCGATGTCGATGTGATTGCGATGGGCGATCTCGAGCACGCTAAGACCGATCGGCGCATCGACTTCCTTCGGCGACCCGTCCTTCAGGATGAACGTCATCTTCGGCATCTCAGTCTCTCTTGCTCCTTACTCGCCGACCCTATTTTCCAACTCGCCGACCGACAGGCCCGACAGCGCCTCGCGGATGCCGCGGTCCATGCGCCGTTCGGCGAAGGGCTTCGATAGTGTTTCGAGCGCCTCGGCGGCGGCATTGATCTCGTCACGGCTTTCGCCCGCCATCGCCGCTTCGACAGCGGCCCGAGCCTGGTCGATTTCCGCACGTTCCTCGGCCGACAGCAGCGAACCGTCCTTGGCTAGCGCCGCTTCCAGGGCCAGCAGGCTGCGCCGCGCTTCGACACGCGCTTCGGTCAGCAGACGCAAAGTCATGTCGGCCTCGGCGTTGTCCATGCTGTCGTAGAGCATGTCGGCCATGTCTTCGTGGCTGAGGCCATAGGACGGCTTCACCTCGATACGCTGGGCAATGCCCGTCGTGCGCTCCTCGGCGGAGACCGTGAGCAGGCCATCGGCATCGACGGCAAAGGAGACGCGAATGCGCGCGGCACCGGCGGTCATCGGGGGAATGCCCAGCAGCTCGAACCGCGCCAGGCTGCGGCAGTCCGCGACCATCTCGCGCTCGCCCTGCACGACGTGGATCGCCATGGCGCTCTGGCCGTCTTGATAGGTCGTGAAGTCCTGCGCAAGCTGCACCGGAATCGGCGTGTTGCGTGGCACGACCTTCTCGACGATGCCGCCCATGGTTTCGAGTCCCAGCGACAGCGGCGTCACGTCGAGCAGCAAGGTATCGCCGCCGCCGGTCAATGCCTCGGCCTGCAGAGCCGCGCCCAGAGCGACGACCTCGTCGGGGTCGATGTCGGTGAGCGGCGGCTTGCCGATCATGCCGGCGACCTTCGTGCGCACCAGCGGCACGCGCGTCGAACCGCCGACCAGCACCACGCCCTGCACTTCTGCGGCGGTCATGCTGGCATCGGCCAGCACGTTGCGTGCAATGCTGAGTGTGCGCTCGACAAGGGCGTCGGCCATCGCGTCGAACTCGGACTTCGTCAGCGCATGGAACGATGGCGTGCCTGCGATCTCGAGCCGGCCCGAGGTCTGGTCGCGGTCGGAGAGTTGCTCCTTCATGTGACGCGCCAGCGCCAAGGCAGCCTTCACGGCCGCTTCGTCGACCTTGTCGGCAAGGCCATCGCGCTTGCGCTCTTCCAACATGCGCTCGGCGATGGAGCGGTCCAGGTCGTCGCCGCCCAGGGCCGTATCGCCTCCGGTCGCCAGCACCTGGAACACGCCCTTCTCCAGCCGCAGCAGTGAAAAGTCGAACGTGCCGCCGCCCAGATCGTAAACCGCGTAGAGGCCTTCGGAGCCTTTATCCAAGCCATAGGCCAGCGCCGCGGCGGTCGGCTCGTTGACCAGCCGCAACACTTCGAGGCCGGCAACGCGCGCGGCGTCGCGGGTCGCGGTACGCGCAGCATCGTCGAAATAGGCCGGCACGGTGATGACCGCGCGTTCGACCGGTTTCTCTAACGCTTCCTCGGCGCGCTGACGCAGCGCCTTCAAAATCTCGGCGGAAATCTCGACCGGCGAGCGCGCCTTGCCGCCGATGCGCAGCTTCACCATGTCGGTCTCGCCGGTGCCCGGCTCGATCTCGTAGGGCAGCACGCCAGCTACCGTATGTACGTCGGCCGCACCTCGGCCCATCAGCCGCTTGATCGAAGAGACGACATTCCTAGGCTCGGCCGCAGCGATCTGGCGCGCCGCGTCGCCCACCAGGACACCGCCGGCGGCTGGATAGGCCACGACCGAAGGAACCAGCGCCTTGCCCGTCTCGTCGTGCAGCGCGGCCGGTACGCTCTCGCGCGCGATCGCAACCACGGAGTTGGTCGTGCCGAGATCGATGCCAACCGCCAGCGACCCCTCGCCGGCATGCGGCAGAGGCGTTTCGCCCGGTTCGTGGATCTCCAGCAAAGTCATGCTCTGGACCGTTCAAGATTCATGCGTCGCGCACGCGCCTCCTCGGCGAACTTGTCGAGGTAGCGCAGGCGAAGGAGCGTTTTTCTGATGGCCGGCTGGTCG
>CALROF020000022.1:0-46972 GCA_943369775.1 Reyranella massiliensis 521 | reverse complement strand
ATCACGCAGGTGCCGTCGTCCTGACGATCGACGACATGGGCATCCCAGATCTTCTCGAAGAGGGTACGCGGCTTGGGAGGCTCAGCGGGCGGCGTAGCCGCCTTCTTGCGGAACGCCATGGCGCACCTACTTCTTGCTGCCGCCCTTGGCGGCGCGAACGTTGCCCTCGGCCTTCGGCTTTTCCTTCTTGAGGCGCTCGCGACGCGGACGCTTCGCCTGCTCCTCGGCCTGCACGGCGATCAGTTCGCGCTGGGCCTCGACGTCCTCGGCGATGCGGCTCGCCTTACCGCGCAGATCGCGCAGGTAGTAGAGCTTGGCGCGGCGCACGATGCCCTTGCGGACGACTTCGATTTCCCAGATGCCCGGGCTGTAGAGCGGGAACACACGCTCCACGCCTTCGCCGAAGCTGATCTTGCGCACGGTGAACGAGGAGTTGACCCCGTCGTTCTTGCGACCGATGCACAGGCCTTCGTAGACCTGAATGCGCTCGCGGTTACCTTCCTGCACCTTCACGTGCACCTTGAGGGTGTCGCCCGGCTCGAAGCGCGGCACCGGCCGCTCGGCGATCACCTTGTCCATCTGGGCCTGACCCAGCGTATCGAGAATGTTCATCGCATCCATCCTTTCGTCACTTCTCTTCGTTTCCCGACGCGGTCCGGCGCACTGCCCATAGATCGGGCCGGCGCCGCCGCGTAATTTCTTCCCGCTGCTTCATCCGCCAGTCGGCGACCTTGCCGTGGTGCCCCGAGACCAGAACCTCCGGCACACGCCGTTCGGTTCCATCGGGGCCCGCCCAGATCGCGGGCCGGGTGTAGTGCGGGTACTCCAACAATCCGTCCTCGAAACTCTCCTCGCTCGCCGAGTCCGGCGCGCCCATCACACCGGGCAGCAGCCGCACGCAGCAATCCATCACCGTCATGGCCGCGATCTCGCCGCCCGAAAGCACGAAATCTCCGACCGAAATCTCCTCCAGCGCATGGGCCTCGATGACGCGTTCGTCCACGCCCTCGAATCGCCCGCACACCATCAACACGCCCGGCCCCGCCGCCAGCTCCCGCCCGCGCGCCTGACTGAACGGCGCGCCTCTTGGCGAAAGCAGGATCTTCGGCACTCCCGGCTCGGCGACCGCCTCGATCGCCGCCGACAGCACATCCGGTTTCATCACCATGCCGGCGCCGCCCCCGAAGGGCGCATCGTCGACCGTGCCATGGCGATCCTTGGCGAACCGCCTGATATCGACCGCCTGCAGCGACCATACGCCTTCCTTCAGCGCCCGTCCGGCCAGGCTCTCGCCCAATGGCCCCGGGAACATCTCCGGAAAGAGCGTCAGCGCCGTTGCGCGCCACACGTTGCCTTACGCCTCCTTCGTTGACCCGCCCGGCAGAACTCCCGCCGGGGGATCGACCACGATCTTGCCGCCCGGGACGTCGATCTCGGGCACCACCTCGTCGGTAAAGGGCAGCATCACCGATTGCCTCGATGCGCTGCCTCCCGACACTTCCATCGTCAGCCCGGCGCCGAAATCGTGGAAGGCCATGACCTTCCCCCAATCCCGGCCATCCCGGCCGACCGCAGCGAGACCAATCAGGTCCGCCTCGTACCACTCCCGCTCGCCCGTCGCCGGCAGCCGCTCGCGCTCCACATAGAGCCGCAAACCCCGCACTGCCTCGGCCGCCGTTCGATCGGCTACGCCCTCGATCCGGGCGAGCACAGCGCCTTTGACGGCGCTGAGAGCCTCGACCCGGTACAGCTTCTTCCCCGTCTCGTCCGACAGCTCGCCGTAGGAGGCGATGGCCATCGGGTCCTCGGTGAAGCTCCTGATGCGCACCAGGCCGCGTACACCGTGTGGCGCCGCGACGACGCCCAGCAGGACGCGCCCCTCACTCATCGGAGCACGCGCTCATCAGCTCGCGGCAGCTTCACCCTCGGCCGCCGGCGCTGCGGCAGCAGCAGCAGCGGCTTCGGCCTTCATGCGCTCCTGCGCCTTGGCGCGGGGCTGGTTCTTCTTGGTCTGCTCGCGGCGCTCGCGCGGCGGCATCAGCTCAGCCTGCGACAGGAACTTCGCGACGCGGTCGGACGGCTGAGCGCCGACCTTCAGCCAATGGGCGATACGCTCCGTGACGAGCGTGATGCGCTGGGCATGCTCGCGCGGCAGCAGCGGATTGTAGGTCCCGAGCTTCTCGATGAAGCGACCGTCGCGCGGGCTGCGCGAGTCGGCCACGACGATGTGGAAGTACGGCCGCTTCTTGGTGCCGTGCCGGGTCATGCGGATTGCTAGCATTCTTCAAATCCTCTCTTTGTCTTTCGATTCGTCGGATACGTTGGGTTCTGTGAACCTTCAGCGCGGGAAACCCGGCGGCACTCCCATGCCTCCGAGGCTGCGCATGAATCCCTTGTCGCCGAGCTTGTTGACGCGCTTCATCATCTTGAGCATGTCGGCGTGCTGCTTGAGCAGCTTGTTGACGTCCTGCACCTGCACGCCCGAGCCCTTGGCGATGCGCTTCTTGCGCGAGGCGTGGATGACGTCGGGGTTGCGCCGTTCCTTCGGCGTCATCGACAGGATGATCGCTTCCTGCCGCTTGAGCTGGCCTTCGTCGATCTTGGCCTTGGACATGGCGGCCTTGGCCTGCATGGCGCCCGGCAGCATGCCCATCAATCCCGACAGGCCACCCATCTTGCGTAGCTGCCGGAGCTGGTTCAGCAGGTCATCCATATCGAACTGACCCTTGCGGACCTTGGCGGCGAGCTTCTCGGCGTCTTCCTTGTCGATCGTCTCGGCAGCGCGCTCGACCAGCGAGACGATGTCGCCCATGCCGAGGATGCGGCTGGCGATACGGTCGGGGTGAAACGGCTCCAGCGCATCGAACTTTTCGCCGACGCCGATCAGCTTGACCGGGCGGCCGGTGACGGCACGCATCGAGAGCGCAGCACCGCCGCGGGCGTCGCCGTCGACACGGGTCAGCACGATGCCGGTGACGGCCAGGCGCTCGTTGAAGGCCTTGGCCACGTTCACGGCATCCTGGCCGGTCATGGCGTCGGCGACGAGCAGCGTCTCCTTGGGCTGGGAGAGGGCGCTGATGTCGGCGACCTCCTTCATCAGCTCCTCGTCGATCGAGAGCCGGCCCGCGGTGTCGAGGATCAGGACGTCGAAGCCTTCGCGCTTGGCGGTCTCGAGCGCGCGCCGCGTGATGGCGAGCGGCATTTCGAGCGGCACGATGGGCAGCGTCGGCACGCCGGTCTGCTCGCCCAGGATCTTGAGCTGCTGTTGCGCGGCCGGGCGGCGTGTGTCGAGCGACGCCATCATCACCTTGCGGCGCGTGGCAAAGGTGCCGCTGAACATTTCGGCCGCCATGCCCTGCGGGCCCTGGCTCAGGCGGTAGGCGATCTTGGCGGAGGAGGTGGTCTTGCCCGAACCCTGCAGGCCGACCATCAGGATCACGACCGGCGGCACGGCACCGAGATCGAGGTCCGAGACGGTGCCGCCAAGCATTTCGACCAGGTGATCGTTGACGATCTTGATCACCATCTGGCCCGGCGTGACCGAGCGGATCACGTCGGCGCCGATGGCCTTGGGGCGAACTTCGTCGATGAACTGGCGGACGACGGGCAGGGCCACGTCGGCTTCGAGCAGAGCGGTACGGACTTCGCGCAGGGCCGCGTCGACATCGGCCTCGGTGAGCGCTCCACGCCCCCGCAACCGGTCGAAAACATCGCCCAGACGCTTACTCAGACCCTCGAACATCGCGCTCCTGTTCGCTCAAAGACGTATCGCGCCGATGCGCGAACCTTCGCGGATCAGCGGAGCTCCCCGCAGGGGGAACCTTGTAAATCGGCACGACCGATTGAGCGGGCGGGGTATAAGGCCTGCCGCGGAAGGAGTCAAAACGCTTGGAAGGCTCTTCTAACTCATTGTTCCGGAAGGATTTATATCCGATCCCCGGATGGTCGGTCCTTGCCTTCCTGAGCGTCGGGGCCGTGATTGGGGCCACGGGGATCTGGTTGTTGCCCGATCGTTCCCTGCTGCCGCTGCTGACGGTATTCTTCGGTACTGGCCTCGCGGCTGTCCTGATTTCGGTATCGCCGCTGGGCCTGGCGAACGGTGCGCAGGCGCTGGGCCTGCGCCGGGTGGGTTGGCGGCCTGTGGTGCTGGGCGTGGTTGGCACGACGGTGCTGTCTTTTGCCGTCAGCCAGATCGGCGTCCAACCCGAAGGGGTCAAACAGGTTACCGACGCCGTGCGGGATCCCGCGGTGCTGATCCCTACGCTTCTCGTCTTGGCTGTGCTGGCGCCGATCGTCGAGGAACTGGTCTTTCGCGGCCTGCTCTACGGCTGGGTGGCCGGGCGGTGGGGCCCGCTGCCGGCCTTCGTCGTGAGCTCGCTGGTTTTCGCTGCGGCCCATGCCGAACCTGCCCACATCATGCTCGTTCTGCCCCTGGGCTTCTGGTTTGGCTGGCTGCGCTGGCGCACCAACTCGCTGTGGCCGACGTTGATCACACACATGATCAACAACGCATTCGCGGTGCTGGGCGCGGCGTACCTCGCGGGCAGCTAGAACTTACGACGCCAGCTTGCGGTCGACGAAGTCGAGACGGTCCTGGCCCCAGAAGATCTCGCCGTCGATCACGAAAGAGGGCGCGCCGAACACGCCCTGGGCGATGGCGTGCTTCGTGTAGGCTTCGCGCTTGTCGGCGAGCGCCGGCGCTTCGCTCGCTGCGACGACGGCCTCGGCATCGAGGCCGCAGCCCGCGATGATCTCCTTGAGCGTCGCAGGATCGCCAGTGTTCTTCTCCTCGGCCCACAGTCCGGTCAGCACGGCGTGCGCCAGCTTGATGGCATCGGCCATGCGTCCCTGTTCGCGCAACGCGATCACGCACTTGGCCGCCGGGACTTCGTTGGCAGGAAAGAACTTCGGCTCCAGCGTGGTCTTCACGCCGAGATGATCTCGCCAGCGCTTCAGCTCCATCATGCGATAGGCCTGGCGCTGCGGTGCGCGCTTGGGCAGCGGCAAGCCACCCGAAACGGCGAACACCGAACCGAAATCGACCGGCCAGATGGTGACTTCGGCTCCGTACTTCTTCGTCATGGCTTCGAAGCGCTTGATGCCGAGATAGGTCCAGGGTGAGTTCAGCGAGACATAGTAGTCGACATGCTTGGCCATCGTTTCCTCACCATCGTTTCAGCGGCGTCGCGACTGTGGCGGATTGGCAGGCGACAGCAAAGCCCTGTTCGGCCAAGGTCCGTCCGGTGAGCGAAAAAGCGATTGCCCTGACGGGCGGCGACGCCGCCTATTTCGATCTGATGCGCGACTGCATCGCCTCGCTGCGGGCAACGCCGGAGGGACGTGCGCTGGCGCTGGGCGTGCTCGATTGCGGTCTCACGGAAGAGCAACGCGCCTGGTGTCGAGGGCAGGGCGCCGAGCTCGTCGTGCCGCAATGGGATTTCGAGTTCCCCGGCCGCGCCGCACTCAAGGATGGCTACAAGGCGTTGACGGCGCGGCCCTTCCTGCCGCGCTACTTCCCAGGCTTCGATCTCTACTTCTGGATCGACGCGGATTGCTGGGTGCAGCAGGGCGACGCCATCGACCTGTTCCTGGCCGCCGCCCGCACCGGCGCGCTGGCCGTAGCGCCCGAGATCCATCGCTCGATGCGCCACTATCACCACGCCTGGGGCGAATTCTCGGCGGTCTGCGGGGCGGCGTACGAGGCCTGCTTCGACAAGGAAACGGCGGAACGGCTGATCCGCTATCCGATGATCAATGCCGGCGTCTTCGCACTTACCGCCGATGCGCCGCATTGGGCGGGTTGGGCCGACATCTATAACGCGGCTCTGCAGCGCTCGACCGATCTCACCGACCAGCTGGCGCTCAACGTGCTGGTCTACGACAAGGGCTTCCGTCACGAGCCGCTGCCCAGTCGCTGCAACTGGCCGGTCCATCACGCGACCCCGGCCTGGGATGCCGCGCGCAGCCTGTTTGTCGAGCCCGCGATGCCCTACGAGGCTTTGGGTATCCTGCATCTCACGATCTACACCAAGCGGCTGGCGACGCTCGATGTGCGCGAAATCGGCGGGCCGCACGCCGGCCAGGTCCGGCCGCGCGCGTTGCGCTGGCCCGGCCGAACCGCCATATAGCGCCGCATGGCCGGAACGCCTTTTCTCAAGATGCACGGGCTGGGCAACGATTTTGTCGTGCTCGATGCGCGGATCAGCAAGCTCGATCTGACGCCGCCGCGCCGGCGCGCCATCGCCGATCGCCGCCTGGGCGTGGGCTGCGACCAGCTGATCGTGCTGGAGCCGCCGACCGAGGGCGAGGCCGACGTGTTCATGCGCATCTACAATCCCGACGGCACGGAGGCCCAGGCCTGCGGCAACGCCACGCGCTGCGTTGCCTCGGTGGTCATGGACGAGCTCAAGGCCGAGGAAGCGACCATCCAGACGATCGCGGGCCTGCTCGAATCGCAGAAGGTTGGCCGCGGCGCCAACGGCCTGCCGGTGATTTCCGTCGACATGGGACTGGTGCGCATGGACTGGCGCGAGATCCCGGTCGCCAAGGCCTGCGATACCAACCGCATGCCGGTCGGCATCGGTCCACTGCAGGAGCCGGTAGGCACCAACGTGGGCAATCCGCACGCGACCTTCTTCGTCGATGACCTGGCCGCGATCCCGATCACCGAGCTGGGGCCGAAGCTGGAGCACGATCCGTTCTTTCCCGAGCGCGTGAACGTCGGCGTGGCCCAGGTCATCGGTGAGAACAAGGTGAAGCTCAGCGTCTGGGAACGCGGCGCGGGTCTGACGCTCGCCTGCGGGTCGGGCGCGTGTGCGGCCGGCGTGGCTGCAGCGCGGCGCGGGCTCACCAGCCGCAAGGTCGATGTCGTCGTCGAGCACGGCACGCTCACCATCGAGTGGTTGCGCGACGATCATGTGTCGATGACCGGCGGCATCGCGCTCGCTTACAAGGGCGAACTCGACCGTTCGCTGCTTTCCTAAGGTGCCGCGATGAGCGAGACGGAACCCGAGAAGAAGGGGTGGTTTGCGCGGTTTCGCTCCCGGGGGACCCCGGCCGTCGAGACGCCCAAACCGGCCGAGCCTGAGGTCGAGAAAACCGAACCGGTAGAGCCGGCCGTCGCGGCCGAGCCCGAGACACGGGTCGCTCCGCCGCCGAGCGAACCGGTGCGGACGGCGCCGGAGCCCGAGATGGCCCCTGTCGAAGCGGTGGCCGAGAAGGAACCCGAGGTCGAGAAGCCCGAGGTCGAGAAGAAGGGCTGGCTGTCGCGGCTGCGCGACGGCCTCGCCAAGTCGACCAAGCGCGTCACTGAGAGCATCACTGGCATCTTCACCAAGAAGAAGCTCGACCAGGAGACGCTGAACGAACTCGAAGATGCGCTGATCCAGGCCGATCTCGGCGTCACTGTCGCTGCGCGGCTGGTCGAGAAACTAAGCAAGGAACGCTTCGGCAAGGAAGTCACCGACGAGGAGGTGCGCGCCGCCTTCGCCGACGATATCGCCGAAATCCTGCAGCCGGTGGCAGTGCCGCTGGCCATCGATGCCGCACGCAAGCCGCATGTCGTGCTGGTGATCGGTGTGAACGGCAGTGGCAAGACGACGACCATCGCCAAGCTCGCCAACCTCTACAGGGGCGAGCGCCGCTCGGTGATGCTGGCCGCAGGCGATACGTTCCGCGCCGCCGCGGTCGAGCAACTCAAGGTCTGGGGTGATCGTGCTGGCGTGCCTGTCGTCTCAAAGCCCACCGGCGCCGATGCCGCGGGCCTGGCCTACGAGGCGCTGGAGCGAGCGCGCGCCGAGAAGACGGACGTACTGCTGATCGACACGGCCGGTCGCCTGCATAACAAGACCAACCTGATGGAAGAGCTCGCGAAGATCGTGCGCGTGATCCGCAAGCTCGATCCGGACGCTCCGCATTCCTGCCTGCTGGTGCTCGATGCCACCACCGGCCAGAATGCCCATGCCCAGGTCGAAACCTTCAAGACCATGTCGCCGGTCGATGCACTGGTACTGACCAAGCTCGATGGCAGTGCGAAGGGCGGCGTGCTGGTGGCGTTGGCCGAGAAATTCAAATTGCCCGTCGTCGCCATCGGCGTGGGCGAGGGCATCGACGATTTGCGGCCGTTCGAGGCGCGGGCGTTTGCCCGCGGGTTGATGGGATTGCCGGCATAAAGCAACAGGCATGAGGCAGCTTGCATGAGCAACGAACGGGCAGGCGAGGAAAACGGAGCACGCAAGCTCTACGCCACGGCGTTGGAGATGGGACCGCTGATCCTGTTCTTCGTCGCCAACAGCCGCTGGGGCATCTACTGGGGTACCGGCGTCTTCATCGTGGCGACGGCAATCGCGCTGCCCTGCTACCGCATGCTCGAAAAGCGCTGGCCGATCATGCCGCTGGTCGGTGGCTTCTTCGTGCTGGTGTTCGGTGGCCTCACCATCTGGCTGCAGGACGACACCTTCATCAAGCTGAAGCCTACCATCGTGAACTGCCTGTTCGGCGTCATCCTGGGTGGCGGTCTGCTGCTGTTCAAGAAACCGCTGCTGAAGCCGCTGTTCGGGGCCGCCTTCAAGCTCACCAATGAAGGCTGGTATCAGCTCACCTTACGCTGGACGGTGTTCTTCTTCGTGCTGGCGGCGGTCAACGAAGTGATGTGGCGCAACTTTTCGACCGATACGTGGATCGCCAGCAAGATGTTCCTGAGCTTCCCGCTTACGCTCGTGTTCGCCTTCCTGCAGATCCCGCTGCTCAAGCGCTACTGGGACGGCGACGACAATCCCTTCGCGCGCGGAAGCTGAGGCTTCTCCTCAGACTCCGTTCGGCTTGCGCGGCGGCCACATGCGGGCGAGATCGCCCGTGGGATTGGAATAGGTCGCGAAGTCGACCTTGCCGCGCGACTCGTGGAAGTGGGCCAGTGCCCAGACCACGGTGGGGAAGGCGAGTTGGTCCCAGGGAATGTCGGCCCAGTCGACCAATGCCACTTCCTCGCTCTCGATACCTGGCGCCACGTCGGCGCTGACGAGCCGTGCGCGATACATGATCTGTACCTGGCCGATGCGCGCCACGCTGTACATGGCGAGCAGTCGGTCGATCTCGATGGTGGCGCAGGCTTCTTCCTTGGCTTCGCGTTGCGCTGCCTGCTCGGTCGTCTCGCCCAGCTCCATGTAGCCGGCGGGCAAAGTCCAGAAGCCCTTGCGCGGCTCGATGGCACGTTTGGCGAGAAGGATCTTCTCGTTGGCGCCTTCGCCCCAGGTGCAGACGGCGCCCGCGACGATCTTGGGATTCTGGTAGTGGATGAACTCGCAACGGCCGCAGACCAGCCGCTCGCGATTGTCACCTTCGGGAACACGCTTCTCGAAATGCTCGGGCGGATCCCAGGGCAGCCGAGGGCGGTCAGGAAGGGGGCGGTCTGAAGACGGGGGGGCGCTCATGGCGCCCAGTCCTACGCCGCCCGTATCAGGGCTGCAACGCCGGGCAGGGTCTTGCCTTCCATCCATTCGAGGAAGGCACCGCCTGCCGTCGAGACGTAGGAGAATTTCTCCTCGACGCCCGCCGCCGCCAGTGCCGCGACCGTGTCCCCGCCGCCCGCCACCGAGAGCATCTTGCCCGCCGTCGTGAGCCGCGCTACTTCCTGGGCCAACGCCACTGTGCCGGTGTCGAAGGGCTTCATCTCGAAGGCGCCGAGCGGGCCGTTCCACACCACCGTCGAGCACGACGCGAGTTCCTGCCGGTAGAGTTCGACCGACTTCGGACCGACATCGAGGATCATCTGGTCGTCGGGGCAGGCATCGGCCTCGACGGTCGCGTTCGCGGCGCCTGCCTTGAACTCGGCGGCAACCACGACATCGACCGGCAGCAGTACCTGGCACTTGGCTGTCTTGGCCTTCTCCAGGATCTCGAGTGCCGTGGCCGCGAGGTCCTTCTCGGCCAGCGACTTGCCGATCTTGATCCCTTGCGCATGCAGGAAGGTGTTGGCCATGCCGCCGCCAATGATCAGCTTGTCGACCTTGCCGACAAGGTTGCCGAGCAGGTCGAGCTTGGTCGAGACCTTGGCGCCGCCGACGATGGCGCAGACGGGACGCTTGGGATTGCCCAGTGCCTTGTCGAGCGCTTCCAGTTCACCTTGCATCAGCCGCCCGGCGACGGCCGGCAGCCGGTTGGCGAGGCCCTCGGTCGAGGCATGTGCGCGATGGGCTGCGGAGAACGCGTCGTTCACGTAGACGTCGCCCAGCAGAGAGAGCTTGTCGATGAAGGCCGCATCGTTCTTCTCCTCTTCCTTGTGGAAGCGGAGGTTTTCCAGCAGCAGGACGTCGCCGGCCTTCATGTTGCGCACGGCGTCTTCTGCCAGCGGCCCGATGCAATCCTCGGCAAAGCCGACCGGCTTGCCGAGCGCTTTCTCCAGCGGTTCGATCAGGGGACGCAAAGACATCTCCGGCACCCGCTTGCCGTCGGGCCGGCCGAAGTGGCTGAGCACGATCACCTTGGCGCCCTTGGCCGCCAGCTCGGAAATCGTCGGAGCGGCACGCTCGATGCGCGTCGCGTCGGTGACCTTGCCGTTCTTCATCGGCACGTTGAGGTCGACGCGCACCAGCACGCGCTTGCCGGCCATGTCGATGGAGTCGATCGTCTTGAACGTCGCCTTGGGCATGAAGTCTCTCTGCGATTTCGTCGAATACGTCGTCTGCCTAGCGTTTCCGGATGACGAAGACCAGCACCTCGCCCTGCCGGTCCGTCGAGACGAGCTCGTGGCCGGTCTGACGACAATAGGCTGGGAAGTCTGCTTCGGCGGCAGGATCGGTCGCGCGCACCGTGAGCAATCCGCCTGTCGGCAGTTCGCGCAGCTTGCGGTTGGCGCGTAGCACGGGCAACGGACAAAGCAGTCCCGTTGCGTCGTACTCCAGGGCGGCAGGTGTGTTGCTCATCGCGGGCGATAATACTTCATCGCTTCGGGAAGCCAGCGCTTAATATCGTTGATGCGTGTCGTGTCGGCAGGATGAGTGCTGAGCCATTCCGCCTGCTGCTTTCCGGAATTTGCTGCGCGCATGCGCTCCCACAAGCCCACAGCTTCGCGAGGGTCGTAGCCGGCCAGCGCCATCAGCACGAGGCCGATACGATCGGCCTCGGATTCCTGCGCGCGCGACATCGGCAGAATGAAGCCGACTGTCGCGCCGGCACCGACGGCCGCCATCATCGCCGGCAGATAGGTGCGGCTGCGTCCGCTCACCGTCGCCGACAACGCGACTCCTGCAGCGGTGGTACCGACCGCGGCCACCATCTGGTCGCTCATGCGTTCGGCGCCATGACGGGCCAGCGCATGCGCCACCTCGTGCGCGACGACCACCGCGAGCCCTGCTTCTGTCCGGGTGATCGGCAGCAGACCCGTGTAGACCGCGATCTTGCCGCCCGGCAGACAGAAGGCATTGGGCTCGTTCTTGTCGATGGTCTTGAACTCCCATCGGAAGTGCGGCGCACGCCACATGTCTTCCGGCGGCCGCTCGGCCGCGGCAGCGATGCGGCGACCGACCTTGTCGACCAGCGCGCTCGCCTGCGTGTTGCCGGAAAGCGGTTCCTTGCTCAGGACTTCGCGATAGGCCTTGAGCCCCATGTCGCGCTCTTCGCTCTCGCTCACCAGCATGATCTGCGAGCGACCGGAGACTGGCGCCGTTTCACACGCGGTGAGCGCGATTGTGAGACTGCACAGTGTCAGCAGCAGGCGCAGAGTGAAGAACATGCAGGTCCCCTTGAACATTGCGGCAATGCCGTCCTCGCGATGAAGTCTGGAAGCCACTCAAAATAACGAATGCGTGAAGACGCAACAAAACCCCGTATTTGCAGTCTCTATCCCGAGAAATCTGCCATGCAACGCTGCATGGCTTCGAGGGATGCGTGAAGCGATGATTCCGCACAAGATACGTCATCAATGGTCACCGCAGTTTATTTGGTTCGCGGGGTATCGCCTTTAGCGGAACGGTTGTCCGCATGAGCGCCGTGGCCGAGATCATCCCTTTGTTTGCCACGCCGCTGGTCGTCTATGACGTGCCGGATGCAACAACGCTTAACACCGATCTGCGTCGCGTCATCGGTGAGCGTGAGAAGTCGCATCCGACGACGGAGCATTCCAACGAAGGCGGCTGGCAGTCGAGCTGGGACATGGATCGCTGGGGCGGTGCCCCGGCGCTCAAGCTTCTGGCGATCGGCCGCAACACGGCAAACAAGATGACCACGGACCGCAAGGGTACGGCGGGCACTGGTCCGCACCCAGGTTACTTTGCGGTAACTTGGCGCGCCAACATGTGGGCGAACATCAACCGCAGCGGCAATGCCAACCTGATGCATTCACATCCCGGCTCTTTCTGGTCGGGTGTTTACTACGTCGACGATGGCGGCATTTTCGAGAATTCGGCGCTGGGCGGTGCACTCGAGTTCATGGATCCGCGCGGCGCCGGGCCGGTGATGTATGCGCCGCATCTCGGCTTCGCCATGCAGGGCGGCCTGTCGGGCGGCGCCAATGAATCCGTCCTGCCAAGGGCCGGTCGGCTGGTGATGTTTCCGTCCTGGCTGGCGCATCAGGTTCGAGCCTATCGCGGTAACGCCGAGCGCATCTCGATCGCGTTCAACCTCAGCTTGTGAGCTTCCTCGCGTGAGCCTGAACGGCGACGAGCTGTTCGCGGCCGGCCGCTTCGACGAGGCGATGGCGGCCTATCGCCAAGCGCTGGTGCGGGATCCTGGCAATGCAGAAGCGCGCATGGGGCTCGATGCGATCCTCGAACGTGCCCGCACGACCCAACCCAATATGGGCCTGCGTGAATTGCTGCTGCAGGCCTATGCCGACGAGGGTGCCAACTGGGATGCGATCGGTTGGGGGGCGGCCAATCAGATCGTCGTTGGGTGGCCTCAGGACAACGACCTCCAGAAGCTCGCCACCGATTCACTCCTGCTCGAATTCCTGAAGAAGTCGCTGAACCGGGATGCGGCTCTGGAGCGCAAGCTGCTGGCGCTGCGTCGCGCGACGGCGGACGCGCTGCTGGCGACTGACGCGCCGTCACCGGAAATCGCGACTCTGGGCGAGGCGCTCGCCGAGCAGGCATGGCTCAATGAGTATGTCTGGCCCGACGACGCCACGGTGCCCGATGGGCCGGCATCAGAGATGTTCCGGCCGCCGGCCGCGTCTCGGGCCGAGGTCGTCGAAGAACGGCGGCTGGCATTGGAGATTCCCGCGATCGCGCCGATCGTCGATCCTGTCTCGCAAACGGTCGCGGCGATGTACGAGGCCAATCCCTATCCACGCTGGACGCATCTGGCCCGTCGGCCGACGGTCGATGTGCGGGCCGCCCTGATGCGTGACTTCCCGCATGCCAAGGCCGTCGATTTCGGCAGTGGTCCGTTGCAGGTGCTGATGCCGGGCGCCGGCACTGGCCAGCACCCGCTGACCGTGGCCTCGTCCTATGCCGATGCCCAGGTCACCGGCGTCGATCTCTCTCGGGCGAGCCTCGCCTATGGCAAGCGCATGGCCGGACGCTACGGCATCGGCAACATCGAGTTTTTACGCGGCGACATTCTCGATTTGCCCAAGCTCGGTCGTACCTTCGACCATGCGGAATGCGTCGGCGTACTGCATCACATGGCCGATCCTCGCGCCGGCCTGTTGGCGATCGCGTCGGTGCTGCGTCCCGGCGCCTTCCTGCGTCTGGGTCTCTACGGTGAAAGCGCTCGCAGCATCGTCGTGAGGGCGCGTCGCGATATCGAGGCGGCGCGCTTGCCCGCTACGCTCGATGGGCTGCGCGAGTTTCGCCGCAAGGTGATGACGGGCGAATGGAGGCGGCTGCGCACGCTCACCGACTGGGAGGATTTCTGGAGCGCGAGCCTCCTGCGCGATCTCTGCTTCCACGTGCAGGAGCATCGCTTCACGGTCTCGCGCGTGCGCAGCCTGCTCGAAGGCAGCGGGCTCAAGTTTCTCGGCTTCGAATTCAATGTCGGCGCTTCACAGCGTGCCGACGCTGGCGCGGGCCCGCTGGCGCTCTACGCGTCGCGCTTTCGCAACGAACCGACCCTGTCGAATCTCGCGAACTGGGAACAGTTGGAGCGCGAGAAGTCTGGCTTGTTTCCAGGCTATGCCTTCGTTTGTCAGAAGGAATAGGTCGGCTCAGGTCGAGAAGAAGTCCGGGCCGCCTTTGCGCTTGAGCTCCTGGCCGGCGTTGCGGCCCATGGCTTCGGCGTCGGCGGCATTGCCGCGGCGCTCGGTGAAGATCACTTCCGAACCATCAGGCCGCGCGATCAGGCCGCGCAGATGCAGGGAGTCGCCGGTCAGCACCGCGTGTCCCGCAATTGGCGTGCGGCAGGAGCCGTCGAGCACGGCCAGCATCGCGTGCTCGGCGGTGACGCAGACCGACGTCGCGGCGTGATCGATGGCGGCCAGCCAGCCGCGCGTCCGGGCATCGTCGGCGCGTGCCTCTATGCAGACAGCCCCCTGGCCGACGGCAGGCAGCATCTCGTCGTCCGGAATCGGCGTGCCGACATGCGCCATGCCGAGGCGATTCACGCCGGCCAGCGCCAGGATCGTCGCCTGCACGATGCCGGCCTCGCGCTTGGCCAGTCGCGTTTCGACATTGCCGCGCAAGGTCACGATCTCGAGGTCGGGCCGCCGGTGCAGCAGCAGCGCGCGGCGGCGCAGCGCAGAGGTACCGACGATCGCCCCTTTGGGAAGGTCGGCAATACGTGTCACGTCGCCCGCGATCAGCACGTCGCGCGTATCTTCGCGCGGCAGGAAAGCAGAGATGACGAGGCCGGCCGGCTGTTCCGTGGGCATGTCCTTCATGCTGTGCACGGCCGCGTCGATGCGACCGGAGAACATCGCTTCCTCGATTTCCTTGACGAACAGACCCTTGCCGCCGGCTTCCGAAAGCGGGCGATCCTGGATCGCATCGCCGGTGGTCTTGATGGGCACGATCTCGATGGCATCGGGCGCAGCGAGGGCCGGTACGGCCCTGGCCAGGGCGTCGCGGACCAGGCCGGTCTGGGTGAGCGCGAGCCGGCTGCCGCGCGTGCCGAGCCGGAGAAGGGGAGCCGTCATGGCGCTGCTCTAGCGTAAGCGGTCGCGTCATGCCAGAAGACCCGCATGTTGGTGCTGGGCATCGAAACGAGCTGCGACGAAACGGCCGTCGCCGTGGTCGACGGGCCGGCCGGGCAGCAGCCGGTCGGCAAGATCCTGTCGAACACGATCTACAGCCAGCTCACCGAGCATCTCCGGTTCGGCGGGGTCGTGCCGGAAATTGCCGCGCGCGCCCACCTGGAGCGGATCGACGGGCTGATCGAGCAGGCGCTCGCCGAAGCGGGCGTGGGCCTCGCCGATCTCGACGGCATCGCCGCGACCGGCGGACCGGGGCTGATCGGCGGCGTCATGGTCGGCGTGATGACCGGCAAGGCGCTGGCCTTCGCACACGACAAGCCCTTCCTGGCGGTCAATCACCTCGAAGGACATGCGCTGTCCGTGCGCCTGACGGAGCCGGTCGAATTTCCCTATCTTCTGCTGCTGGCATCGGGCGGCCATTGCCAGCTCCTCACTGTGCGCGGCCCCGGCGATTTCACGCGGCTCGGCACCACTATCGACGACGCGGCGGGCGAGTGCTTCGACAAGACGGCCAAGCTCCTGGGTCTCGGCTTTCCCGGCGGCCCGGCCGTCGAAAAGGCGGCGGCGGGCGGCGACCCCAAGCGTTTCGCGCTGCCACGGCCGATGTGGCGCAAGCCCGGCTGCGATTTCTCTTTCTCGGGCCTGAAGACCGCGGTGCGTCAGGCGGTGGAAAAGCTCGACCCGAACGATGCGACCGCGGTGGCCGATCTCTGCGCCTCCTTCCAGCGCACCGTGGGCGATGTCTTCGCCGATCGCTGCACCAACGCCTTGAAGCTGGCGCCGATGCCCACCTTGGTGGTGGCGGGTGGCGTCGCGGCCAATGTCTATCTGCGGGGCCGGCTGGAAGAGGTGGCGGCGGCGCATGGCGCGAAGCTGGTGGCGCCGCCGGTTCGGCTGTGCACCGACAACGGCGCGATGATCGCCTGGGCCGGTGTCGAGAGGCTGCGGCTCGGCCGTATCGACGCTCTCGATTTTCGCCCGCGTCCACGCTGGCCGCTCGATCCGACCGCGACGACCGCCAATCGCGTGTAGGATAGGCGCATGAGCAGCGCATCGCTTGCCTTCGAAACAGTCGCCGCGTTCGCCACGCCGATCATCGTGGTCGATCTGCCGGATGGCGCACAGCTCAACACTGCGTTGATTCCGGTGCTGCTGAAGCGCGAAGCTGAGCAGCCCAGCGAATCGCGCAGCACGCTCGGCGGCTGGCAGTCGTCACTCGATCTCGACAAGTGGGCCGGAGCGCCGGCAATCAAGTTGCTGGCGATCGCGCGCAACATCGCCAACCGCATCACCACGGATCGCACCGGCAAGCCCGTCGCCATCCTGTGGCAGGCCAATATGTGGGCGAACATCAACCGCAGTGGCCACGGCAACGAATTCCATTCCCATCCCGGCAGCTACTGGTCGGGCGTCTATTACGTCGATGACGGTGGTGTCTCAGCTGCTCCCGGATTGGGTGGCGAACTCGAATTCATGGATCCGCGCGGACCGGCGCCGGCCATGTATGCACCGCACCTCGCCTTCGCATTGCCCGGTGGCCTCTCGGCCGGCACCAACCAGACGATCGTGCCTAAGGCCGGCCGGCTGGTGATGTTCCCGGCCTGGCTGCTGCATCAGGTGCGGCCTTATCTCGGCACCGCGCAACGCATCTCCATCGCCTTCAATCTCAGCCTGTGAGTACGTTCGACCATATCGGCGTCGTGGGCGGCGGTGCCTGGGGTACTGCGCTTGCCTGTCTTGCCCGCCGCGCGGGCCGCAAGGTGACCCTGTGGTCGCGCGATCCTTCTGTCTCGCAGGCGATCGCGCGCGACCGACGCAACGAGGTCTACCTGCCCGGGCAGTCGCTCGACGCTGGCATCGAAGCCGCCGCGAACCTCGGCGCTCTCGCTGCCTGCGATGCGATCCTGCTCGTCTGTCCCGCGCAGGCGTTGCGCGTCGTCTCGCGAGACCTGCCGGGCTCTTCGCCCGTGGTGATCTGCGCCAAGGGCATCGAAGCCTCGACCGGCCTATTGATGCCGGAAGTCCTGGCGGAGGTCTTGCCGGGGCGGGCGATTGCCATGCTCTCCGGACCGAGCTTCGCAGAGGAAGCGGTGCAGGGCCTGCCGACCGCGGTCAGCATCGCCACCCATGATGCCGCGCTGGGCCGCGACCTCGCCGGCGCGCTGGCCGCCGGCATGTTCCGACCCTACTGGACGGACGATGTCACCGGCGTGTCGCTGGGCGGTGCGGTGAAGAATGTGCTCGCGATCGCGGCCGGCATCGTCGAGGGTCGCGGGCTTGGTCACAACGCCGCCGCCGCGCTGATCACGCGCGGCTTCGCGGAGATGGCGCGGCTTGGCCTCGCCATGGGCGCCAACCTCGAAACTCTCACGGGCCTCAGCGGCCTCGGCGATCTGGTGCTGACCTGCCACGGTCCGCTGTCACGCAATCGTTCGCTGGGCGCCGCCCTCGGCAAGGGAACGAGCCTCGCTGCCTACATGGAAGGGCGCCGCCAGGTCGTCGAAGGCGCAGCGACGGCGCCGGCAGTGCTGGCGCGTGCCGCCAAGTTCGACATCGAGATGCCGATTTGCGCGGCCGTCGATGCTATCCTGCATCACGGCGCGGGCCTCGACGAAGCGATCCGCGCCTTGCTGGCGCGTCCATTGCGCCGCGAAGGCGAGTAGGGGGAAACAATGGCGCATTGGCTCATCAAGTCGGAGCCGTCTGTTTATGGTTGGGCGCAGTTCGTGAAGGAGAAGAAGACCTCCTGGACCGGCGTGCGCAACGCCCAGGCCGCGATCAACCTGAAGGCAATGAAGGTCGGCGATCGCTGCTTCTTCTATCACTCCAACGAGGGCAAGGAGATCGTGGGCATCGCCGAGGTGGTGAAGACCGCCTATCCCGATCCCACCGACAAGGAAGGCAAGGCCGTCACTGTCGATGTGAAGGCCGTCGAGCCGGTGAAGACTCCGGTGACGCTCGCGGCCATCAAGGCCGACCCCAGGCTCAAGGATTTCGGCCTTGTCCGCCAATCGCGCCTCTCCGTCGTCCCCGTGAGCGACGAGCAGTGGAAGATGATCCTGAAGATGGCCGCCGCCTAGCGATCAAGCATGGTCGACAACACGCGCGGCATCCTTGCGATGGCGGCGTCGGTGGTGGTCTTCATCTTCAACGATGCGCTGATCAAGCTCGCCGCCGAGTCCATCCCGTCCGTCCAGGCAATCGGCGTGCGCGGCCTGTTCGCGACCCTGTGGTGCGGCCTCGCCCTGCTGGTGAGCGGCGCGTGGCGCCATCTCGGCATGGCCGTGCATCCTCTGGTGATGTTGCGTGGCGGTCTGGAGTCGGGGGCGGCGATCTTCTATCTGATCGCGCTATTCCAGATCCCCTTCGCCATCGCCACGGCCATCAATCTCTCGACGCCGCTGGTGCTGACGGTGCTAGCCGTGCTGATCCTCAAGGAGGATGTGCGCTGGCGGCGCTGGACGGCGGTGTCCGTCGGTTTCCTGGGCGTCCTGCTGGTGATCCAGCCGCGTCCCGGCGACATCAATGCCTGGACCTGGCTGGTTCTGCTGGCGACCCTGATCGGCGCCTTTCGAGACATCATCGCCCGCTATCTGCCGCCGGCGGTGCCGACCCTGGTCGTGTCCTTCACGACGGCGTTCGGGGTCGCTTTCGTCGGCTGCATCTGGGCCCTGATCGAAGGTTGGCAGCCGATGGATTGGCGCGGCCTCGGCTTCATCGTTGCCTCGTCGTTGCTGCTCGCCGTCGGTTACCAGTTCCTCGTGGTCGCGCTGCGTTCGGGCGGCGAGATCTCGGTGATGGCGTCGTTCCGCTACTCCTCGATCCTGTGGGCGCTGGGCATCGGCTATGTCGTCTGGGGCGAGGTGCCCAACGCGCTCGCCATTGCCGGCATCGTCGTGATCGTGGGTTCCGGCCTCTACATCCTGCACCGCGAGCGGGTGCGGCACTGAACGGCCTTATCGAGCGGCGGCGGCCTTCATCGATGGCCTCTGCCGGATTGGGCTGACGAGCCGGCCGGGCCACTCGCCTTCGTCGACCAGCTCCTGCGTAGTGCTGAGGATCAGCGCCTCCATCGCGGTCATCGCGCTGGTCGCGGGGATATTCTCCAGGCGACAGAGATAGACGGTTCGCACCGGCCTGGGCTGCGTCAGCCGAACAGCGGAGACGCGCCGTTCGGCAAGGGCGTCGACGACGGAGGGATAGGAGAGGATCGTATGGCCGAGCCCGTCGCCCGCGATGGCGATGAGCTGTGGGATCGAGTCGACATCGGCCAGCACATTCAGCCTGACCTGTGCCTGCTGGGCGTAGCGTTCGATCACCTGGCGCAAGCTGTTCTGCGGCGAGGGCAGCATCAGCGGGATATCGGCCAGGTCGGCAAATTTGACGTTCCGGCTTTCGAGCGTGCCCGTCTTGCGATGATCAGCCGGCGGCGGACCAATCAGGACCAGTTCTTCCTCGACGAGGCCGCGATAGCGCAGGCCGCTGCTCTTGTCCCTCAGGAAGGTCATGCCGAGGTCGATGGTGCGGCCGACGAGCTGGCTCGGCACATGGCCGGTTGAGGTCTCGACGATCTGCAAGTGCAGACGAGGCCAGCGCCGTACGACGTCACGCACCAGACGCGGCGTCAGGGCCATGCCAATGGACTGCGGCATGCCGATCGCGATCGAGCCCACCGGTTCGGAGGCTCCTTCGCGCACGTCCTCGCAGGCAAAGCGAAGCTTCTCGAGCACGTCGCGGCTGTGAGCGAGGAAGCGCTGTCCTGCCGAGGTGGCGACGACGCCTCGGGACGATCGCTCAAGAAGTTTCACACCCAGCTCGGCTTCCATCCGCTTGAGATGGAGGCTGAGCGCCGGTTGCGCGATGTGCAGCTCGGCGGCGGCCCGGGAGATCGAGCCAGTCGTCACCATGGCAACGAAATAGCGCAGGCTTCGCACGTCGATGGCCACGGCAGCAGACCTCTAGGGCATATCGAAAGATTATGGCCTGTATCCTAAGACTGTATTGGATCAATGGCGACCAGTTGCGGATTCTCCGCGCCGCCTCGACGATTCCAACCTCGGGGCGGGAGGAAAATCATGGTTACCCGTCGCACTGTCCTCGCAGGTGTCGCTGCTTCCGCATTTGCCCAGCCGGCCCTGGCGTCGTCATGGCCCACCAAGCCTGTCCGCATCGTCGTTCCCTTTCCGGCAGGCGGTCCGACGGATTTCATCGTCCGCCTGCTGACGGCCAAGCTGTCGGAAATTCTGGGGCAGACGGTGCTGGTCGAGAATCGTGCCGGCGCGAGCGGCTATCTCGGCAATCAGGCGGTCGTCGACGGGCCGGCCGATGGCTACACGCTAGTGCACAACACAGTGGGTGTGCAGGCGATCAATCCGCTGATGTACCCCGACTCGCGGTTCAATCCGCAGCGCGACCTGGTCGGCGTCGCCACTACGGCCACGATGCCTAATGTACTGGTCGTCAATCCGGCCAAGGTCGACGTGAAATCCCTGAAGGAGCTGGTCGAACTCGGCCGCAAGGAGCCCCACAAGCTGAGCTGCGCCAATTTCGGCAACGGCACTTCGGCGCACATCTACGGCTCGCTGCTGCAGAAGGTCGGTGGCTTCCAGGCGACCGAAGTCTCCTATCGCGGCAGCGCCCAGGCGCTGAACGATGTGGTCGGTGGCCAGGTCGATTTCCTGTTCGACAACATGACCACCTGCGTGAGCTTCGTTCAGTCGGGCAAGCTGCGCGGGCTGGCCATCACCGCGCCGACCCGATCCACACTGCTGCCGGACGTGCCCACCATGGCCGAAGCGGGACTGCCGGCCGTCGATCTCAAATTCTGGTTCGCGCTGCTCGCTCCGGTGCGCACGCCGCCCGAGGTGATTGCCCGATTGCAGGACGCGGTTGGCAAGGCGATGGCCGACCCGGCCTATGCCGCCGCGTTGCGGGCACGTGGCGCCGAGCCGCTGGTAACTCCTCCTGCCGAGTTGGCCGCCTTCCTGACGAGCGACTCGAAGCGGTGGGCGGACGCTGCCCGGCAGATCGGCGTCAAGCCGCAGGAGTGACGGTGAGCATGCAACCGCTGCGCGGGCTGCGCGTCCTCGATTTCAGCAAGGTCCTGGCGGGCCCCATGTGCACCCAGGCGCTGGGCGACCTCGGCGCCGACATCGTCAAGGTCGAAGGCAAGGAGGGCGGCGACGACACGCGCGGCTGGCCACCGTTCCGCGAAGGCAGCGGCGCGGTCTTTCTCTCCGCCAACCGCAACAAGCGCAGCCTGGCGCTGGACCTCAAGACTTCGCAGGGCCGGGAGGTCGTCCATCGGCTGGCGGCCACGGCCGACGTCGTCGTCGAAAGTTTTGGTCCCGGCGTCACCGAACGGTTGGGCATCGATTTCGCCACCCTGAAGCAGCACAACCCGCGGCTTATCTACTGCAGCATCTCGGGTTTTGGCCGCACCGGCCCCCTGGCGCACGGCAAGGGTTACGACATGATCCTCCAGGCCTTCACCGGCATGGTGTCGATCATGGGCGAGCCCGACAACGGTCCGGTCCGGGCGCCATTCTCGCCAGTCGATCAGGGCACCGGCATGCACGCCTATTCGAGCATCCTCGCGGCGCTGTTGAACAGGGATCGAACCGGTGAGGGATGTCGCATCGATGTTTCCCTGTTCGACACGGGTGTGAGCTTCCTGGGCTACATGTTGCAGGCTTACTGGGAGCGCGGGACCGAGCCGGCGCGCTACGGCTGTGCGCACGAATCGCTCTGCCCGTACCAGGCATTCGAGGCGTCGGATCGGCCCGTGCTCATCGGGATCGCCAGCGAATCACTGTGGAAGCGCTTCTGCGAGGTGAGCGGCCTGCAGCAGCTTCTGGCGGATCCGCGCTTTCGCACCAACGCCGACCGCGTGCGCCATCGTGAGGAGACCGTCGCCGCTGTCGCTTCCGTGATTCGGCAACGCAGCTCGACTGAGTGGGTCGATCTGTTCACTTCAGAGGGCATTCCCTGCTCGCTGATCAACGGCTTCGCCGATCTGATGGCGCATCCGCATACGCGTCACAGCGGCCTCGTCGCGGCTTACGAGAGCGACGCCTACGGGCCGTTGCAGGCCGTCGTTCCGCCCGTCCGCTTCGATGGCGCGCGCGCGATGCCGGGCCGCGCAGCGCCGTGCTTGGGAGAGCATACGGCGGAAATCCTGCGAGACGCGGGATTCACGGGTGCGGAAATCGACCGGTTGGTCGACGCGGACGTTGTAGCGGTACGTGAGTCGAAACCGACCGAGGTGCAGAACACGCGCGCGCGAGCCCTCTAGACGGCATCACCGTGTCGCCCGATGGAGTATGGGTGCGCGCGATGTGGCAACGTGGTGGCCGCGTGGCGCCTTGGCGTCATCCAAAGTTCTAGTCGAGGTTTTTCAATGACGAACGCCGTCACCTACTCCGTGTCCGAAGGCATTGCCGATATCGTGCTGACCCGCCCGCCGGTGAATGCACTCGACCTCGCGACGGTGCGGGAGATCATCGCGGCGCTGCGCCGGGCGGCGGCCGATACGGATGTGGGCGCTGTCGTGATCTCGAGCGGCACGCCGCGCCGTTTCTGCGCAGGCCTCGATCTCGATCAGGTGCAGGGCAAGTCGGTATCGGAGATGCACACGCTCCTGTCGGCGCTCTACGTCGAGCTGCATGACGTCCAGCTCGGCCTCGGCAAGCCCTCGATTGCGGCGGTGGCCGGCGCGGCCCGCGGCGCGGGGATGACCCTCTCGATTTCCTGCGATGTGATCATCGCTGGCGAGAAGGCGACTTTCGGTTATCCCGAGATCGATGTCGGCCTCATCCCCGGCATCCACTTCGTCCACCTGCCGCGCATCATCGGCAAGCATCGCGCCTTCGAATTGCTGTTCAGCGGCCGTTCCTTCGATGCCGCCGAGGCTGCGTCGCTGGGGTTGGTGAGCAAGATCGTGCCGGATGCCGAGGTTCTCGCCGAGGCGCACAAGCTCGCGCGTACTTTCGCCGCCAAGTCGCCGGAGGTGATGCGGCTGGCGCGTGCTGCCTTCGGACGGGCCTGCGACATGGACTATCGCAAGAACGTCGCGGAGATCGTCGAGGCCTTCTGCACCATCGCTTCGACGTCCGACAGCCAGGAAGGTGTCAACGCCTTTGCGGCCAAGCGGCCTCCGGTCTGGAAGCCGCGCTGAGCGCGCAGCTTCTTTGAACGACTTGAAGAGTCATAGGCGCACCGTCCATACCCGTCAGCTTGACGAGGAGGTGTTTCTTGGTGGCTTCCATCCAGGCGCGTATTGCCGAAGAACTCGGGGTCAAAGAGCAGCAGGTCCAGGCCGCGGCCGATCTGCTGGATGGCGGGGCAACGGTCCCCTTCATCGCGCGCTACCGTAAGGAAGTCACCGGATCGCTGGACGATGTCCAGCTACGCACGCTCGAGGAGCGGCTGCGGTACCTGCGCGAGCTGGAGGCGCGGCGCAAGGTCATCCTCGATTCCGTGCGCGAGCAGGGCAAGCTCGACGCCAAGCTCGAAGCGGCGATCCTGGCGGCCGACAGCAAGGGTCGGCTCGAAGACATTTATCTTCCCTACAAGCCCAAGCGCCGCACCAAGGCCGAGATCGCCAAGGAGGCGGGCCTCGAGCCACTTGCGGATCTACTGCTGAAGGAGCCGCAGAATGTGCCCCAGGCCAGTGCGGAGCCTTTCGTTTCGGCCGAGAAGAACGTTGCCGACGTCGCAGCGGCGCTGGACGGTGCGCGCGCCATTCTCACCGAGCGCTTTGCCGAGAATGCCGACCTGATCGGTGCCCTGCGCGAGGAGTTCTGGGCCAACGCGCGCCTCAAGTCCGAGGTGCGCGAGGGCAAGAAGGAGGCGGGCGCCAAGTTCAGCGACTATTTCGATTTCTCGGAAACCTTCGGCAAGATGCCATCGCATCGCGTGCTGGCGCTCTTCCGCGGCGAGCGGGAAGAAGTCCTCGGCCTGACGGTCGAGCCGGACGATCCCGCGACGCGCCCTCCTGTCAGCCTCTACGAGCTGCGCATCATGCGCACCTACGGCATCGCCGATCAGGGACGGCCGGGCGACAAGTGGCTCGCCGATACCGTGCGCTGGGCATGGCGCACGAAGATCTTCGTCACGCTGTCGATCGATCTCAGGCTGCGCCTGTGGAACGGCGCCGAGGAAGAAGCCGTACGCGTGTTCGCTGCCAACCTGCGTGACCTCCTGCTCGCCGCGCCGGCGGGCGCCCGGCCGACACTCGGGCTGGATCCCGGCTTCCGCAGTGGCGTGAAGGTCGCGGTCGTGGACGCCACCGGCAAGGTGGTGGCGACCAGCACGATCTACCCGCATGAACCGCAGCGCCGCTGGGACGAGGCGCTCGCCATCCTGGCGAAGCTCGTGCGCGAGCATAAGGTGGAGCTGATCGCGATCGGCAACGGCACCGCCTCGCGCGAAACCGACAAGCTCGCGATCGAGCTGGTGAAGGGGTTGGCGGATCTCAAGCTGCACAAGATCGTGGTGTCGGAGGCCGGTGCGTCGGTTTATTCGGCTTCGGCCTATGCCTCGGAGGAACTGCCTGGTCTCGACGTGACGTTGCGAGGCGCGGTCTCGATCGCGCGCCGGCTGCAGGACCCGCTGGCGGAGCTGGTGAAGATCGATCCCAAGTCGATCGGCGTCGGGCAGTACCAGCACGATCTCAGCGAATTCAAGCTGTCGCGGTCGCTCGACGCTGTAGTCGAAGATTGCGTCAACGGCGTCGGTGTGGACCTGAACACGGCATCTGCGCCGCTGCTGGCGCGCGTGTCGGGTATCGGTCAGGGGCTGGCCCAGAGCATTGTGTCCCACCGCGATACGCACGGCCGGTTCCGGTCGCGCAAGATGCTGAAGGAGGTCCCGCGGCTCGGTCCCAAGGCGTTCGAGCAATGCGCCGGCTTCCTGCGCATCTCCGGCGGCGACGATCCGCTCGACGCCTCGGCGGTACATCCCGAATCCTATCCGGTGGTGCGCCGGATCATCGACGCCACCAAGAGCGACATCGGCAGCCTGCTCGGAAATGCACATGTCCTGCGCGGGCTCTCGCCGGCGTCGTTCGTCGACGACAAGTTCGGCCTGCCCACCGTCACCGACATCCTGCGCGAGATGGAGAAGCCGGGGCGCGATCCGCGGCCGGCCTTCAAGACGGCGGAGTTCAAGGCCGGGGTCGAGACGCTGAACGACCTCGAGCCAGGAATGGTGCTGGAAGGCGTCGTCACGAACGTCGCGGCGTTCGGGGCGTTCGTCGATGTCGGCGTGCACCAGGATGGCCTGGTGCATGTGTCGGCGATGTCCAAGACCTTCGTGAAGGACCCGCGCGCCGTGGTGAAGTCGGGCGATGTCGTGCGCGTGAAGGTGCTGGAGGTCGACAAGCCACGCAAGCGTATCAGCCTGACCCTGCGGCTCGACGACCAGGCCGGCAGCCAGCCGGCGCGACCCGCCGGCGCCGATCGCGGAGCCAATCGAAGTGCCAACCCCGGAGCCTCCGGGCGTGGTCCCGGCGGCCAGCAGGCCGGCAAGGCGAGCTCTCCCGGAGGCGCGATGGCGGACGCCTTGCGGCGGGCCGGCCTCGGCTCGCGCAACGGAACGAATTGACCAGGTCAATAGCGTCCGCAGCGCGACCGGTTCACGTCTCGCTTTGCTGAAGCTCGACCTCTAGCGCGCGATCCACGCTTCGTAGTCGCGCGCTACTTCTTCGACGGCGGTGTCGTAGAAGCGCTTGCCGTGCTCGGGCGTCGCCTGGTTGGGGTCCGAGCCGATGCGGCCATCGGGGAAGGCGCGGCGATAGTCCTCGGCGTCCGCGAAGGAGCCGTTGGGCGCGATGCGCGGCTCCATCTGCTTCTGCTGCATCGTCTCGGGATACTTGTACCAGGTGAGCGCCACTTCCGAGGCGGTCGCGTGGCTGCCCTCACCGACCGGGTAGAGCTCCTGGCTGAGGCGCTTGATGCCGGGACCGTCCCACCAGTTGCGTAGGGCACACTTGATGGGGGGCTGGTTGCTGAGCTTCTCCATCGAGCGCTCGGAATAGATCTCCGAGAATGCCGCCGTCACCGTGGCAATGTTGCCGCCGTGCCCGTTCACGAAGAAGAAGCGGGTGAAGCCGTGCCGCGCCAGCGACACGACCGTATCGCGCACCACGGCAATCAGGGTCGTGGGCTTGAGCGTAATCGAGCCGGCGAAAGCCAGATGGTGCTGTGCCATGCCGACCGAGATGGTCGGCGCCACCAGCGCCCCTGCTTTTTCGCCAGCGCCGCGGGCGATCATCTCGGCGGTCAGCGCGTCGGTGCCGATCAGGCCGGTTGGCCCATGCTGCTCGGTCGAGCCGATCGGGATGATGATGCCGGTCTTGGTCTTGAGGTAGTCGTCGACGAACTGCCAAGTCTTGAGCTGAAGCTGCACGAAACGAAACTCCTGTGGGATTTGTCCCACAGGATGCTTCGCCCGTGATGATCAAGCAAGGCGCTCAGCTGGTCGGCACGACCTTCGCGCCGAGTCGCCGGCGGTCGAGGTCGGCGAGGGCCTTGTCGCGCGCGTCGGTGAGCTTCTTGAGCTCGATCGTGCACAACTCGCGATTGCCCGAATTGCAGCGGGTTTCGATTGTCTTGATCTCGGCGTTGGCGCCTTCCTCGATCCGTGACTTGATCCCGGCAAAGTGGGCATCGCGCGCCTCGTCGGTCGGAAAACTCGCGGGCGTCAGCACGACCAGGACCCGGTCCGGGTACTTGTTGTTGGCGCCGGAAGCCGCGTCGACCATCACGCCGACCAGGCCGCCCAGCAGGAGGTTGCCTACTGTCGCACCCGTGAAACTCGACGCCAGGACTTCGTTCGATTGCTCGTAACCCTCCCGCGTACAGCTCACAATCACGTTGTCCTTGGAGCGGGCAACATTGGCTCGTCCCGGCGTTGGCTTGATGAAACCAATAGTAGTGCCCAGCCGGTCGATCTTGCATTCGGCGCCCGGCGGTTGCGATTCGATAAATACGTCCTGAGTAGTGCCACCGACCACCGTCGCACAGGCGGAAGCGACGAAGCCCAACGCGACAACGGCAACCAGACGGCTTGCCGCCGCCAATTTCTTAGCAAACACGCTATTTCCTCCCTGGCCGTTAAGCCGACCCGGAGGAACACTACTTTAACGAGATGGAACGAATAAAGTACAACCTTAGATTAAACTGGCGCTTCACCTAGGTTGCCTTCGCTGTTGATCAGCAGCACGCGTGATTTCTTGTTGAGCCCGAGCGCCTTGAACGCGGCCTCATCGGTGCAGGCGCGGGTGAGCCCGGCGAGGCCGGCACACCCCGAGGGACCGGATTCGATGGAGGGATCATTCTCCAGCGGATTGGCGAAGAGGTGGCGCGCCGGTGTCACGTCTTCCTCCTCGATAGTCATGAACCAGTCGGCAGCCTCGCCGACGACCGGCCAGGTCAGCGGCGAGATCTCGCGGCAGGCGAGGCCACCCATGGCTGTGTCGGCGTTGCCGCTGGCGAGCGTCGGCTTGCCGGCGAGGTTGCTCTGGAACCAGCAATCCGCGCTTGCAGGCTCGACGACGACGGAAATCGGCCGCTTGTCGCAGACCGCCCAGAGATAGCCGATCACGGCCGCGGCCAGCCCGCCCACGCCGGCCTGGACGAAGACATGCGTGGGGGCCACGCCCCATTGATCGACACCCGCCTCATGGACCAGCACGGTGTAGCCGCGCATGACGCTTTTCGGGACGCTTTCGTAGTTTTCCCACGAGGTGTCGGAGATGATCTGCCAGCCGTTCTTCTCCGACTGCCGACGACATTCGGCAACAGCAGTGTCGTAGTCGCCGTCGACCCGGATCACCTCGGCGCCGCGTTCCCGGATCGCCGCTTCCTTTCCGGCCGACGTGAACTTCGGCAGGAAGACGATGCAGCGGTTGCCGAACAGTTGGGCGCCGGCGGCGACGGCGCGGCCATGATTGCCCGAACTTGCCGTCGCGAAGACGAACCGGGAGGTGATCTCCTTGTCGTGCCCCTTCAGGATATTCGCGAAGGTCGTGGAATGGTGGAAGGCTTCGCCCACCGCACCGGTCAGCACATTGCCGACGGCGAGTATCCCGCCCAGCGCCTTGAAGGCGCCGAGGCCGAAGCGCTGGCTTTCGTCCTTGACCCGGAGTTCGCCGATGCCCAGCCGCTCGGCCAGTGCAGGAAGGGAATAGAGCGGCGTCGGCTTGTAGGCCGGGCACTGTTTCAGCTCCTCGCAGAGCTCGTCGATCCCGTTGGGATTGATCACCCGCTGCTGCGCACGGCCGAACTCGAGATTGTGCTTGGCACGGGGGTTGGGAGCCAGCCAGGGAGGGGTCGTCATGCCGGGGTCATAGCATGCTATGGTCAGGGAAACGGAGAGCACACCATGAAAGTGAACGTCGAAGTGACTTGCACTCCCGAGGAGGCCCGCGCCTTCTTCGGCCTGCCCGACATCAAGCCGATGCAGGATCGCATCATGGGCGAGATCGAGGAGCGCCTGCGTTCCAGCCTGGGTGCGATGAATCCGGAAACGGTGTTCAAGACCTGGCTGCCCGCGTCCATGCAGGGCATCGACCAGATGCAGCAGATGCAGCAGGCGTTCTGGAGCCAGCTTGCCAATATTGCGACCGGCACGGGCGGCAAGAAGGAATAGCGTGACCATGAGCCAGCGTGACAAGCCAGCCGATCCCAAGCCGTACTACGAAGCTCACGTCTTCTGCTGCACCAACCGTCGTCCTGCCGGCCATCCGCGTGGCTGCTGCGCGGAGAAGGGTGGCGAGGCGCTGCGGGACCATATGAAGAGCCGTGCCAAGGCGCTCGGCCTCAAGAACGTGCGCATCAACAATGCCGGCTGCCTCGACCGCTGCGAGCTGGGGCCGACACTGGTCATCTACCCCGAAGGCGTCTGGTACACGGTGCCGACCAAGGAAGACATCGACGAGGTGCTGGAAACGCATCTCGTGAAGGGTGGTCGCGTCGAGCGGTTGATGCTGCAGCCCAACGAGAAGCTGCCGTCGGATCGCAAGGTGCCGACAACGGTCGGGTAACTATTGCGCCATCAGCCGCGCAATCGCTGCTTGGTGCCGGTGGGCAGATAGGCGAGGTCGTCGACCACCTCGCCGCGCAGCAGATGACTTTCGACGATGCGGTCGATACCTGCCTCGTCGACGCCACCATAGTAGGTGCCTTCGGGCCAGACCTGCAGCACGGGAGCGAGCGAGCAGGGGCCGAGGCAGCTTGTCTTGGCGCTCATCGTGCCTTCGCCGGTCGTGCGTAGCGAGAGCCGCTTCTGCTCGTTGCGCAGATGGCCCCAGATCATCTCCGCCCCGGCGCGAATGCAGGGACCGCCCTGGCAGACCAGCACGCGACGGCGCTGTGCCGGCACGACCGATCCTTCGGGCGCTGGCGGTGTCGCCACCTTCTCGACCATCACCGAATCCGCGTCTGCAGCACCGATAGCGCCAGCCAGCAACTCACGCATCGCCGTCTGTCGGCTGATCGCGGGCGCGATGCGGATCTCGGGCCAGGGCTTGGCGTCGGCGCCCTGCCAACGCTGCAGCGACCGCTTCACGCCGGTGACGAAGCTGGGTTCGACCGGCACGAGGATCGGCACGATCAGGATGGGTTCCTGCGTCTGCGTCAGCTCGTCGAGTGCGGACCGCAGGGAGGGCGTGCCTTCTTCGGCGAAGGCGAAGAGGACGCGCGCGACGCCGGGCAATGCGGCGGTCTGATCGCGCAACCCTTCCATCTCGCGCAAGGCGGCGCCCGTCGTGGCCGAGCGGGCAAGCAGCAGGATATTCTTCATCGAAGGGTGGGCGTTATTCGACCAGCTCGGCCAGGCGCTTGATGATGCGTGATGGCTTGGCCGCCGCCTGGGAGGGCACGCCGGCCTCGAAGGGGTCGTACCAGATGCCGCACATGCCCAGAGCCTGCGGCGCTATCACTTCCCACTCATAGTTGTCGCCGACCATCCAGGCGTCGGCGGCGTCGACGCCCAGCCGTTCCAGCGCGTGGCGGTAGACGGCAAGCTCGGGCTTGCCCTGGCCGAACTCGCCCTCGATCTGGATGTGGTGGAATCGATGGGCGAGCTCGAAGCGCTCGATCTTGGCGCGTTGCGTTGCGGCCGCGCCATTGGTCACGAGCGCCAGCCGTACGCCAGCATCGCGCAGCGCATCGACCGTGGCGTGGGCGTCGGGATAGAGACGGTACTCCTGGCGGCGCAACTCGGTGAAGGAATCGGCAATTCGGTCGGCCAGCGCGTCGTCGGCACGTCCTAGCCGCGCCAGGCCACGCCTGACGGAAAGCCGGCGAGCGCCGGGAATATCGAGCCGCCATTTCGCGGCGGCCGCCGAATCGCTCCAGAAGGCGCGCGCTTCCTCCATCACCGCGGCCCGTACGCGCTCGATGGCGGCGGGATCGTGCGCATCGAGATGCGCGGCAAAGACATGGAGCAGCCTCGTCCACGCCTCCTCGGGCTGGGCGTAGGCACGGATCAGCGTGTCGTCGAGATCGAAGAGGATCGCGCGTGGAAGGGCGGGCATTGTCTGTTCGCAATCGTCAGTTGGTTGGCCGGCCCGCGAAGCTCGTGGGGGCGGGGCTTACGACCACACCCCGGTCGCCCTGAATTTCGATGACCGCCAGCGCGCGCTCGGAACGACCGTCGGGAAAGAACCTGAAGATGCCGTCGACGCCCGACCAGCCGCTGGGATTGGTGATCGCCTCGGCCGAGAAATCGCCGCCGGGCTTCAGGCGTGCCAGGTGTCCGGCGAGCGCGACGCCATCATAGGCGAGCGTGGCGAGACGATGCGGCGGACGTCCATAGGTCGAGGCGAACTTCCGCTCGAAATCGGCACGGCGTGCCGGCTCCGGCGCCGCATACCAGGCGCCGCGCAACATGGTCTCGTTGCCGATACCGGGTGTGTCCCAGACGCCGGTGCCGATGAACTGCACGGCGCGGCCGTCGATGCCTGCCGTGGCGAGCGCGGCCAGCACGGTCGACACCCGCGGCGGCGCCACCGGCACCAGGATGGCGAGCTTGCCCTCGCCCTTGGTTTCCTCGGCGAGGCGGCGTGCCGGTGTGGCGAGGTCGACGGCGTTGGCATCGAAGAACTCCACGCCCACGACCGTGCCGCCGCGCACTGCGACATGGCTTTCCAGAGTGCGCGCCATCTGTTCGCCGTAGGAGGTCTGCGGCGCGAAAGTGGCAAAGCGGCGGATGCCCGACTCGATCGCCCTGTCGACGACGCGACGGACTTGCGGCGGCGCGGCGATACCCATGATCCAGACGCCGCGCTGGGCGACCTGCTCGTCGTTGGAGAAGGAGATGACGTTGGCGCCGCCTTGGCTCACCAGCGGCACCAGCGCGGTGGCCGAGGTACCGTAGAGCGGTCCCAGCACCAGGGCCGCGCCGTCGGTGCGGGCTTTGCGATAGGCTTCGACGGCGGTGTCGGCGCTATCGCCGCTGTCGTAGGCGGAAAGGGCGAGGTCCTTGGCGCCGGTGTCGAACAGCGCCATCTCTGCAGCCTGCTGCATCTGCTGGCCGATCGGCGCGGCGCGACCGCTGAGAGGCAGCAGGAGGGCGATGCGCGCCTTGCCGGATGCCGTGGTCGACGAACCGACTTGTGGAGCAGTCGTAGTGATCGAAGCAGGCGTGCTAGTCTTTGGCGAGCCGCCGCAGGCGCCCAGCAGGAAGGCAGAGGCGGCAATCGCGAAAAGAGACCTGCGCATCATCGGTGCGAAACTCCGGCAAACGGCTGCGGAAGGACGGAAACGGACAGCGTGAACGAACAAGTGCAAGCAGACGGCCAAGCTACCGGGGGGCAGGCCCCGCGTAAACCGCCGCTGGAGGCGGGGCTGCATATTGTTGCCACGCCGATCGGTAACATGGGCGACATCACGCTGCGTGCACTCGACATTCTGCGCGCCGCCGATCTGATCGCTTGCGAGGATACACGCGTGTTCGCCAAGCTCGCCAGCCATTATGGCATCGCCGTTCCGACCGTGGCCTACAGCGACGCCACGCAGGACGCTGCCGAGCCGCGGATTGTCCGTGCACTTGCGGCTGGCAAGCGGGTGGCGCTGGTCTCGGATGCCGGCATGCCGCTGATCTCCGACCCCGGTTATCGGCTGGTGCGCGCCGCGCTGGCGGGCGGGCACAGAGTGAGTTCCGCGCCCGGCGCTTCGGCCGTGCCGATGGCGTTGGCACTTTCCGGCCTCCCCACGGACCGCTTCTTTTTCGCAGGCTTCCTGCCGGCCAAGTCGACGGAGCGTCGCCGGGCGATCGGCGAGGCTGGCTCGGTGCCGTCGACCCTGGTCTTCTTCGAGGCGCCTCATCGGCTCGCCGAGTCGCTGCAAGACCTTGCCGAATTGCTGGGCAATCGTCCGGCTGCCGTGGCACGCGAACTCACCAAGCTGTTCGAGGAGGTGCGTCGGGCCTCGTTGCCGGAACTCGCTGCCTATTACGTCCGTCATCCCGACGTGAGGGGTGAGATCGTGATCGTTATCGGTCCGCCCTCACAAGATACGGCGCAAAGCGCCGACACGATCGACACGGCGCTGCGCACGGCGATGGAGGCAGCCTCGGTGAAGGATGCAGCGGCCGAAGTGGCGGCGCGCTATGGGTTGAAGCGGCGCGACGTCTATGCCCGCGCGCTGGAGCTGAAGCGAGGAGCGGCATGAGGACCGTCGCATGAACGTCGAGGCGCGCCAGCGAGCCCATCGGCTGGGTCATACCGCGGAATGGCGCGCGGTGTGGCGGCTCAGGATCGCGGGCTACACGATCCTCGCGCGGCGCTACAAGACGCGGCTGGGCGAGATCGACATCGTGGCGCGGCGCGGCAACGTGCTGGCGTTCGTCGAGGTGAAGGCGCGCCGGCAGGTGACGGCCGCCGCCGAGGCACTGGGACAGCGGCAGTTCGGCCGGGTCGCGCGTTCCGCCAGCCTGTTCCTGGCAGAACATCCGCGCCATGCGGTCTGCGCCATACGTTTCGATGCCGTACTGGTGGGCGGTCTCTGGCCGCGCCATCTGCCGGACGTCTGGCAACCGCCGGAGTGAGCTGTGGCGGACACCGAGCATCATAATCAACAAGGTCTGTCCCGGCTGCGCGATCTCTGTTCCGGCGACGGTGAACGGCTGGATCTGCTCGAGGCGGGCTTCGCACTGAGCACCCTGCATGCCGACGATAGTCTCGATCTCGTGCCGTTTCGCCAGCATGTCGCGGCGATGGCCGATGCAGTAGCCGATCTGGTGCGCCGCCGCGGTGCAACGCCCGAGATCTTGGCCGAGGTGATTGCGCGCGCCTATGCCTATCGCGGCGACAGCGAAAGCTACGACGACCTGCAGAATGCCGACCTCGTGCGGGTCATCGAGCGGCGCAAAGGTTTGCCGGTCGCGCTGTCGATTCTCTACCTGCATGTCGCGCGTGCCCAGGCATGGGAGGCAGAAGGTTTGGCCTTTCCCGGTCACTTCCTGATCCGCATCGGCATCGACGGTACGCGATATGTCGTAGATCCGTTCCACGAAGGCAGCGTGCGCGATGCCGCCGAGCTTCGGGCGTTGCTGCAGCAGGTGCTGGGGCCCGGCGCCGAACTGCAACCGGCGCATTTCGATCCGGTATCCGACCGCGACGTGCTGCTCCGTCTGGAAAACAATGTGCGGCTGCGTTTGGCCAAGCGCGAGGATTGGGGTCAGGCGGCGCGTTCACTCGACCGTATGTTGGCAATCGCGCCGGACCGCGCGGACCTGCTGTTCGAGGCGGGTCAGCTCAATGCCCGGCTCGACAAGCGCCGTGCCGCCATCGCCGCCTACGAGCGCCTGCTTGGCCTCGACGAGAGTGCGGGTGACCGGGAGTTGCGCCTGCGCGCCGCGGCCCTGTTGCAGGAACTGCGTCGCGGCCTTAACTGAAGGCTGCAGCGCTCCAATTCGTCATCGCCGTCTTTCTCATCGATTGCGCAAGGAAATCTCATGAAGCTCACCGTCGCCATTCAGATGGACCATGTGTCGACCATCGACATCGACGGCGACTCGACCTTCGTCCTGGGACTGGAAGCGGAACGGCGCGGCTACGAGGTGTGGCATTACACGCCGCCCGACCTGATTTTCCGCGATCGCAAGGTGCTGGCGCGCGCCCAGCCGATGAAGCTGCGGCGCGAGAAGGGCAATCACTTCACCCTGGGAGCGCCCGAGATGCTCGACCTGTCCAAGGTCGACGTCGTTCTGCTGCGCCAGGACCCGCCCTTCGACATGTCCTACATCACGACGACGCATCTCCTGGAGCACGTCCATCCCAAAACGTTGGTGGTGAACGATCCGGCGAGCGTTCGGAATGCGCCGGAAAAGCTCTATGTCACGCACTTCGACGGCGTTATGCCGCCGACCCTGATTACCTCCGACGTGCGCGCCATTCGTGAGTTCCGCGACGAACACAAGGACATCATTTTGAAGCCGCTGTTCGGCAATGGTGGTGCCGGCGTCTTCCGGGTGCGGCCGGATGATGAAAACTTCGCGTCGCTGCTCGAGATGTTCTCGCAGCGGAGCCGCGAGCCAGTCATCGCCCAGCGCTACCTGCCGGAAGTGCGAAAGGGCGACAAGCGCATCATCCTTGTCGACGGCAAGGCGGTCGGCGCCATCGACCGCGTGCCAGCGGCCGGTGAAGCGCGTTCAAACATGCACGTCGGCGGCAAGGCGGTGAAGGCGTCGCTTACGAAGCGCGACATCGAGCTTTGCGAGACGATCGGGCCCGAGCTTGCGAAGCGGGGACTGATCTTCGTCGGCATCGACGTCATCGGCGACTATCTCACCGAGATCAACGTTACCTCGCCGACGGGCCTGCAACAGATCAACCGCTTCGATGGCGTTTCCCTGGAAGCTCAGATCTGGGACCGCATCGAGGTCCGCTACCAGGAAACACGGCATCCGCAGATGGAGACGAAGTAATGATTCGGCGTACGCTCCTTTGTGGTTTCCTAGCATCGCTCGCCGTCCTGCCTGCCGGGATCGCGTTGGCTCAAACCGACATCTTCGCCATGAAGCCGATTGCGAAGGCCGTACTCGAAGGCGACGAGGAAAAGGTACGCCAAGCGCTGCTCAGGAACGAGAACCCGAACCAGACCGCCAATAACGGCACGCCATTGCTGATCGTGGCGGTGCAGTCCGGTCACATCCCCGTTGTCGAGACCCTCCTGAAAGGGGGAGCGATCGTCGATACCGTCGATCGCGAAAGCTACACGGCACTGATGCGGGCGTCCGAGAAGAACGACGTCGACATCGTCGAGATCCTGCTGCGGCGGAACGCCAGCACGCGCCCGCAGAACCGGCAGGGCCAGACGGCACTGATGATCGCGTCGGGGCGGGGCTATGCCGAGGTGGTCAAGCTGCTGCTCGACAAGAAGGCCGACCCCAACATGCGTGACTTCACCGGCCGTTCGGCCCTGAGCTACGCCAAGCAGAACAATCGCGCCGCGGTCGATGCGATGCTGCGCCGCGCTGGCGCCAAGGAATGACTGCTGCCGTCGGGACCGCGCCGCTGCGGATCACCGGCGGCCTCAGTATCGATCCGGCCGAAATCCAGGAGAGCTTCGTACGTGCCGCCGGTCCGGGTGGGCAGCATGTCAACACGACCTCGACGGCGGTGCAGCTACGCTTCGACGTGCGCCACTCACCGTCGCTACCCGAAGCGGTTCGGCAGCGGCTGGAGCGGCTGGCCGGCCGGCGATTGACGCGAGAGGGCGTGCTGGTGCTGGTGGCGCAGGGCCAGCGTAGCCAGCTCCGCAACCGTGAAGAAGCCTTGGCCCGCCTGATCGACCTGATCAAAGAGGCCGCTCGTCCGCCAATCCCGCGCAAGAAGACCAAGCCGACCAAGGCCAGCAAGCGCCGGCGTGTAGACGACAAGAAGCGGCACGGCACGATCAAGTCCCTACGGCGCAAAGGGGCGCACGATTAGCTTCCAGCCACGCCGGTCATGCTAGGGTCGCAACCCTAATCAGGAGGTGGCCGGATGGCTGATGTTCGCAAGGAAACCGACAGCCTGGGTGAGGTGAGTGTTCCGGCTGACAAGCTCTGGGGCGCACAGACCCAACGCTCGCTGGAGCATTTCAGCATCGGCAAGGACCTGATCCCGCGGGAGATGATCACGGCCTATGCGACTCTCAAGAAAGCCTGCGCCAACGCCAACCATGCCGGCAAGCGGCTGGACGACACGGCACACAAGTTGATCGTCCAGTCCTGCGACGAGATCCTGGCGGGCCAGCATCACGACATGTTCCCGCTGCACGTCTGGATGACCGGCAGCGGCACGCAGTTCAACATGAACGTGAACGAGGTGATCTCCAATCGCTGCTGCCAGATCGCGGGAACGCCGCTCGGCTCCAAGAAGCCGGTGCATCCCAACGATCATGTGAACATGTCGCAATCCTCGAACGACACGTTCCCCTCCGCCATGTACGTCGCCGCGGCCGTGAACACGGCGGAGCGGCTGCTACCGGCGGTCAAGGCAATGCGCGATGCCATTGCCGCGAAAGCCAAGGAATGGGACGGCATCGTCAAGATTGGCCGCACCCACATGCAGGATGCGACCCCGATCACGCTCGGCCAGGAGTGGTCGGGTTATGCCGGCATGCTGTCGGACAATGTCGGACGCATCGAGGATGCGTTGAAGGACGTCTATCATCTGGCGCTCGGCGGCACGGCCGTCGGCACCGGCATCAATGCCGCTCCCGGCTTTGCCGAAGCGGGTGCCGCGGAGGTCGCCAAGCTCACCGGGCTGCCCTTCATCAGTGCCCCCAACAAATTCACCGTGCAGGGCGCGCATGATGCGCTGGTGCAGCTCTCCGGCTCGTTCCGCACGCTCGCGGTCTCGCTCTACAAGATCGCCAACGACATCCGGCTGATGTCCTGCGGCCCGCGCGCCGGCTTCGCCGAACTCGAGATCCCCGAGAACGAGCCGGGCTCCTCGATCATGCCGGGCAAGGTCAACCCGACCCAGGCCGAGGCTCTCACCATGATCGCCGTCCAGGTAATGGCCAACGACGTGGCCGTGGGCTTCGGTGGTGCCGGCGGTTATCTCGAGATGAACGTCTACAAGCCGCTGATGATCTACAACATCGCCCACTCGATCACGCTGATGACCGATGGCTGCGACAACTTCCGCAAGTACCTGATCGAGGGCACCAAGCCCAACCTCAAGAAGATCAAGGAATATGTCGAGCGCTCGCTGATGCTGGTGACGGCGCTGGCGCCGGTGATCGGCTACGACAAGGCTTCGCAGATCGCCCACTACGCCACGGACCACGACCTGACCTTGAAGCAGGCAGCGTTGAAGCTGGGCTTCGTCAGCGAGGCCGAGTTCGATCGTGTGGTCGATCCCTCGAAGATGGTGCATCCCTACGTGGCGAAGGGCTGACGGCGGGCTTTATCGCTCCACGATCCAGTGCCTTTCCGTCGCGAATCGTGCGGCGGCAAGGCCTAGGGCCATCGCTCCGACCACGAAGCAGCAGACGGCGCCGGCCTCGACGGCGGCCAGCACCTCGCCCTGGTTCAGAAGCACGATGGTGCGGAAGGCATAGATGCCGGGCGTCATGATGATGACGCCGGGCACGGTGAGGGCAATCCGGGGCACATGCAGGCCTGCCCGTGCGACCGAGGCCAGCAGGCCCACCGTCAGAGCACCCAAGAAGGTAGCGGGCGGAAGGCTCATGCCGAGATCGTGCAACGCTAACCGGAGTTCGTTGCCGGCGAGCGAGAGCAGCCCCACCGTCAACACGGTGCGAAGCCGGCTATTGTAGAGCAGCGCGAAGCCGCAACCGCCGGCGAAACTCGCCAGTGCGCGCCACAACAAGCTCATGGGCTCTATGCCATGACCGGGCGCAGGTGGGGGGACCGCGGGCAGGCTCGCGATGCCGGCCACCACCGACAGGCCGAAGGCGGCGGCCAGCAGAATCATCAGCGCATAAAAGAGACGCGCCATGCCGGCCGTGATCTGATGCTGCACCAGATCGAGAAGGGCGGCGACCAGCGGAAAGCCCGGTACCAGGAAGAGGGCCGACGAGATGAAGCCCACGGCATGGGCGGTCGAGAAGCCACGCCCTGCGATGGCGAACACGATCAGGCAATAGAGGCCTGAAGCCAGCAAGGCGGCGAAGGCACTGACGGCGTACTGATTGAGCCGCCGTCGGAAGAGCAGCGCACGCGATGCCTGACCGGTCGCCCCGGCCACCATCGCCGTGATGGTGCCCAGCAGGTCTCCGCCGTTGAGATAAGAGAACGCCGCCGAGGCAAGCCCGATCGCCACCGCCACGGTCGCGATGGAATGGAGCGGCCCCTCGGCTTCGATGCGGTCGAGTTCCGTCGCGAGTTCCTGGGGGCTGAGAACGTCGTGACCGTCGTGGGCCAATGTTTCGAGGGCGGAAATGCGTGCGGCGTCGATGCCGGGCGGGGCGATCTCGGTCGCAAGCGTCGTGGCGCGGCCCTGCTGCCAGGCCGTTGCAGTCATGCCTACCAACGTGATGTGCAGGGCCAGCCGCTCGATGCCGAGCCGCATGGCGAGCAGGTCCATCGCCTGGCGCACGCGGAAGGCAGTGTCGCCCGCGCGCAGCATCATCGCGCCGAAGCGCAGGAGGACGGGAAGGGCGTCGGTCACGTGGCCAGCCCGACGATGGGCATCAAACGGTGCGCAGGCCCAGCACCTCGGCAGTTTCCTTGCGCACGCGCTCGACGAGGGCAGCGTCGGTCTTCAGGTCATGGCCGTAGGAGGGGATCATCTCCTTGAGCTTGGGCACCCAGTGGCCGACGAGCTCCTTGTGGAAACAGTTCTCCAGCATGTGAACCATGATCCACACCGCGGTCGACGCGCCGGGCGAGGCACCGAGCAGCGCCACGATGCTCGAATCTGCGGAATGCACGATATCGGTGCCGAACTCGAGCTTGCCGGTATGCAGCGCGTCCTTCCGGATGATCTGCACGCGCTGGCCGGCGACGTCGAACTCCCAGTCCTTCTCGTCCAGGCTGGGATAGAACTCGCGCAACGCCTCGAAGCGATGGCTGTCGCTCTGCAGCACCTGGCCGACGAGATATTCTTCGAGCGGAAAGTTGTCACGCCCCACCGCCAGGAGAGGCAGCAGATTATCCGGCCGCACTGACTTTAGCAGGTCAAGCGGCGAGCCGTGTTTCAGGAACTTGGTCGAGAAGCCGGCATAGGGACCGAACAGCAGCCAGCGCTTGCCGTCGATGATGCGGGTGTCGAGATGCGGCACGGACATCGGAGGCGTGCCGGTCGCGGCCATACCATAGACCTTGGCATCGTGGCGGTCGGCGATCTCGGGTTTGCCGCACCGCAGCCAGATGCCGCTCACCGGGAAGCCCGCAAAACCGTGGGCTTCGGGGATGTCCGACTTCTGCAGGAGCGAGATGGCAGCACCACCCGCACCGAGGAAGACATACTTGGCACCGATGCGGCGCTTCTCGCCGGTCTTCTCGTCGGTCACGTCGACCTGCCAGCCGCCATCCGACCGGCGGTGCAGGTCGGTCACTTCGTTATTGAAGTGGATGTCGAAGCCGTCCTGGCGGCGGAGATAGGCGAGCAAGGCGGAGGTGAGGGCGCCATAATTCACGTCGGCGCCGGTTATCATCCGCGTGGCGGCGACCGGCTGCGCGGGATCGCGGCCCTCCATGATCAGCGGCGCCCACTCGGCGATCTGCTTGTGGTCCTCGGAATATTCCATGCCGCGATAGCAGTGATGGGCACTCATCGTGGCGTGGCGCTTCTTCAGGAACGCGACGCGGTCGGCGCCGGTGATGAAGCTCATGTGCGGGACGGGATGGATGAAGGCGTCGGCCGAAGAGATCGCGCCCTTGCGGATCAGGTACGACCAGAACTGGCGGGACATGTCGAATTCGACATTGACCTCCAGCGCCTTGGCGATGTCGACGCTGCCATCGGCACGTTGCGGCGTATAGTTCAGTTCGCAATTGGCGGCATGGCCGGTGCCGGCATTGTTCCAGGCGGCCGAGCTTTCCTGTGCTTCGCCCGGCAGGCGCTCGATGATCTCGAGCCGGAGGTGCGGCTGAAGCTCCTTCAGGAAGGTTGCCAAGGTCATGCTCATGATGCCGGCGCCGACCAGGACGACATCGGCGTCGTCAGGTTCATTCTCTGCCATCGAAATCTCCCGACGTCTACTTCTGTTGGCCTCGTTTGAAGGGCACGGCCGCATCCTTGGCCAGCACCACGTAGAGGCGACGCCACGGCTGGTCGTCGACCAGCTTCCAGGTGTGGCCGCCGCCGGCCGTATCCTCGGCCAGCAGGACATCGCCCGGTGTCAGGACGAAGCGCTGGCCGGACCGGGTCATGAATTCGAGAGTGCCGCTCAACGTGATCACCAGCTGGCGAACCGGGGCGGTGTGCCAGGCGAGCGTGCCGCCGGCGCGTGTTTCCTGAAATGAGGCAGTGGACGTGCCGATCTTGCCACTCAGCAAGTCACCATGCGTCCCCGCCGTCAGTTCGATCGCGCCTTCTTCGAAATGAGAGTTCTGATCCTCACCTGTCCAAATCCGCACGCACCGAATCATCTTGCCGCCCTGGGTTGCCTGATTGCCGAGCTGGCGGGGACGATAACACGGAAGTCGACGAAATGCTGGCACCACCCCGAGCGTGCGCCGTCACGATGTAGCGGTAGTGACCGTCTGGGAGGCCGATGCGCTGCGCTATACGGCGTCGGCGGCGACCGGGCTCGGGCGGCAGCACGATCCTCTGGCAGAATTCGGCGCCAGGATAAGCCGCACGCAGTGCCGCATCCGGCTTGATCCTGGGCGACGCAGCGAGTGCGGCCATCGGATCGAGCGCAGACATGCTTTCCTTATGCATACGCCGCAGGCCGACGGCGAGCCGCGCCGATGCGGCGAGTAGCCAGAGAAGGAGCGCAGGAAGGCCAAAGCGAAAGAAGGGATGTGTGCCGGGTTCGTTCCATGTCCACACGCTCGCGCCGCCCAGCGCGAGAGCCGTGATGGCAGCGGCCACGAAGACCGCAATGGTGACGAACTTGAAACGGCGGGACGACATGCGGTCTCCTGGCGACAATCGCACGTGGTCCCCCGCTGCATAGTAACGTGCTCAGTCCAGAGGTCGACCCTTTAGCTATCCCCCGTTTCGCTCGCGTCCTAGGCGGGTGACGGACCTGTGAACGCGCCGCTCAGGAATCGCGCTTTCGCTTGCGTGCGACTGAGTTTGCCAGATGACGTAAGGGGCAGTCCGACCTGACGCGAGACCAGTTCGACGCGGCAATCTATGCCGGCGGTTTCCTTCACGACCTGGCGAATGCTGCCGATCAAGGCGTCGATCTCGTCGGGTTCGGCGGGGAAGCCCTGGACCAGGACGACGACTTCCTCGGCGCCGCCGTTAACCGCGTCGAGCGAGAAGGCGCAGGCATCGCCACGGCGCAGGCGCGGCAGCGCTTCGATGGCCCATTCGATATCCTGCGGCCAGATGTTTCGGCCGTTGACGATCATCAGGTCCTTGGCGCGGCCCGTGATCACCAGTTCGCCGTCAGACCAGTAACCGAGGTCGCCGGTGTCGAGCCAGCCATCGTCGAGGACCTCGCGGCTTTCCTCGGTCTTCAGATAGTAGCCCGGCATGACGCTGGGGCCGTGGGCGAAGATGCGGCCGACATGACGCTCGGCCAACGGCATGCCGCTCGCACCGCGAACCTGCACGAGATGGCCGTCCATCGGCCGGCCACACGACACGAATTCGCGGCCGTTCAACGTGTCGGTGCGAAAGCCGGTGAAACGTCCGCCGAACGTCAGGCCGACGCAGACTTCGGCCATGCCGTAGCTTGGCATGAAGGCGCGCGCATCGAAGCCGCGCGGGGCAAAGGTCTCGGCGAAGCGGCGCAGCACCGCGGGTTGGATCATGTCCGCGCCGATGCCGGCCAGCTTCAGGCAGGAAAGGTCGATTTCGCCCGGCATCTGCACCTGGGCGCGGCGGGCGACCAGCTCGTAGCCGAAACCAGGGCTGTAGGTGATGGTGGCCCGACGCCGCGAGATCAGCGACAGCCATTGCATCGGCCGGCGGGCGAATTCGCGCGGCGCGAGCAAGTCGACGCTGCGCTGTGCGCACATGGGCGCCAGCACGAAGCCGATCAGGCCCATGTCGTGGTAGAGCGGCAGCCAGCTCACGCCCGCATCATTCTCGTCGAGCTCCTGACGCGCGATAGAGCCGTCGATGTTGGCCATGAGCTGGCCCTGGCGGATATCGACTCCCAGCGGAGCACGAGTGCTGCCCGAGGAAAACTGGATGTAGCAGCGCTCGCCGGCTGACAGCGGCTGCAACTCCGCAGGCGCTTCGGGCAGGGCGTCGAAAAACGACATCGGCCCGACGAAGCGTGCCCAGGTACCGGCAGCCGCCGCTTCGGCGAAGCCCACGAGATCGTCGGGCGCCACGACGCCGACGGCGCCTGCAGCCACGATCTGGCGGCGAAGCTGCGCGATGTAGCTTTCCTTGGCGCCGAAGCCGACGGGCACTGCCACCGGAACAGGCAGCACGCCGGCATACTGAGCGCCAAAGAAGGCGACACAGAAGCCCGGCCAGGTATCGGCCACGATCACCAGCCGCTCGCCGCGGCCGATACCAGCGCCGACCAGGCGCCGCGCGAAGCGCCGCGCCTGTACGCTGAGATCGGCGTAGGACAAGCGGTTCAGGAGCTTGCCGCGCGCGTCGAAGAAATTGAGACCGGTCTCGCCGTGGGCGGCATAGTCGAGCGCTTCGCAGAGACTGGAGAAACCGCCGCGGCGGAAGGGCAGAGCCGTGTTCAGCGTTGGCGTCGGCACCAGAGCTTCCGGCGACAGGGCGGAAGGCAGCGTCGAGGTATAGCGTTGCAGCCGGCTGGCCTCGCTGTCTGAGGTGAGGGCTTCCGGAAAACGCGCAGGCAAGACTTCACGGATCGACGTCATCGGACGATCTCCCAAACGGTTCGCACTAAGCGCGTCACCGCTCGGTTGACCGTCCCAATGGATTGTCCCGTCCATCGGAAGAGCGACGCTATCGCCGGCAGGTCTTCTGGCTCGCGGGTCTTAGCTCCTACCCGTCTTCCCAGACCGTGAGGTCCAGTGACATCTGGGCAGTCGCTCGCCGCTTACAGCTGCGGGTACAGCTGCCGATTAGCTCCCAAGGAAGGGAGCGGCACGGCATTCCCTGTTCGCCCCCGGTTAAGGAGGACCGTCGATACGGCCTTCGTTAAGGCCGGCGACCGCCGCGGTCAAGCGAGGTTGGTCTTCTCTGCCGAGGAGGCGATGGTCTATTTGTCCTCTCAACCGAAGGGGCAAAGAGTTCCGTCATGCTGGATGACCTGCTCGTCGAACACATAAATGATCCGGATTCGAGCTGGATGGCCGGCCGTTTCGGCGCCGTCGCCGAATTTCATCGCGACAGGGAAGAGCCCGTTGCGATCGTCACGTCGCCCTCGATTGCGGCAGCAACGGATCGTGGCGCCATCCGCATCGAGCCGCTGCCGGACCTGCGTCCCGTCGCCTACGAGACCGTGAGCAAATGCATGACCTGGGGCCAGGGCGTGGCCCTCTGCCTGCCCGATGTCATGGCACGCATGAGCGGGCGCACGATCGTGACGGAGCTTGGGCCTGACCGTGATGCCGTCCGCGAGCAGGATCGCGATGCCATCCTCTTCGATCTCGGCCTTGGCGGACGGAATACGGAAATCTGTGTGCGTTCGGCCGAGCCAGAGACGGTGGCGCTGCTTCGCAGCATTTGCGGCCAGCCGCTGTTCGCGCATGGCCACGCATTCCTGCATCGCTTGCCCGAACTCAGCCCGCATCGCGTCTTTCGCTGCCGGCTCGGGCGCGTCGAGGTTTACCAGAAGGTGCCGCCGGCCGATGGCAAGTCGCCGCCTGGTCCGCACACCCATGTCCGCGCCAAGCTGTTGGCGCTGCGCCGTAACCACGCCGCTACCGTTCCCGTCCCCGAGGGCTACTTCTCCGGCATGACGCTTTATCCGGCGCATCCGTTACAGCGGGCTGGCGACGATCACGATGGCGAGCCGATCGGGTTTGACTTGTCGCGCTACGAGGCCTTTCAGACCCTGTTGGAGCGCTACGGCGATCCCGTTCTGTTGAGAGGCAAGCAGGCGGTCCGCAAAGGCCAGACCACGGAGCGCGATCTCGCGACTCGGACGGAGCGAATCGGGTTTCGCATCGGCCAGCGGCAACGTCGCTGGCTGCCATCGTCTTGACGCAAAGACTCGATCTGCGTAACGATTGAGCATCGACGGTCCTCCTTAATCGGAGGTGAAAAGGGAACGCCGTGCAGTCCTTAACGGGACCAATCGGCGGCTGTACCCGCAGCTGTAAGCGGCGAGCGACTGCCCACACGTCACTGGACCGAAGAGTCTGGGAAGACAGGCAGAAGCAGCGACCCGCGAGCCAGAAGACCTGCCGCCGATAGCGTCGCTCTTCCGATGGACGGGACAATCCATTGGGACGGTCAACCGAGCGGTGACGCGCCTTGTGCGTGTGTGCTGTTGGGGAGATCGTCCGATGACGCCGATCCGTCGTTCTTTGTATGTTTTTCTTTTGTCGTTGCCGGCCGTCCTGCCGTCTGTTGACGCGCAGGCCCAGACCGAGCCCGACGTCATGCTGCCCTCGCTGGTCGTGACACCCGACCGCGTGCCGACCGACGCCGACAAGGTGACCGGCACGGTGACGGTTATCACCAACAAGGAAATGCAGGATCGGCAGCTGCGTACGGCGACCGATGTGTTGAGCACCGTGCCCGGCATCTCCGTGCAGCAGTCGGGCGGGCCGGGAACGCTGACCTCGGTGTTCGTGCGCGGTTCCAACTCCAATCACGTGCTGGTGCTGATCGACGGCGTCAATGTCGCCGATCCCTCGTCGGCCAACGGCGCGGTCGATTTTGGGCATTTCCTCACCGAGAACCTCGATCGCATCGAAGTGGTGCGCGGCCCGATGAGCACGCTCTACGGCAGCCAGGCGATCGGCGGCGTCATCAATATGGTGACAAAGGCCGGCAAGGGGCCGATGAACGGTGCCGCCTTCACCGAGCTCGGCACGCGCCTGCAGACCAACAGCGGCGGCTACGTCCGCGGCAGCATCGGCCGTTTCGACTACAATCTCACGGGGGCCTTCACCTACTCACCCAACGATACGATCGTGCCGGCGCGCTTCTGGCCAGCCAACGGCTACGTCGACACCGACCCCTACCGCAACTTCACCGTGGCGGGGCGTCTGGGCTTCCAGATCGACGACAATTCGCGGATCAACTATTTCGGCCGCTTCATCGACACGCAGGTGAAGTACGATCAGGTCGGCCTGGAAGACCCGAATGCCGGCGGCTTTACGCAGCAATTCTTCAATCGCGTCGAATTCGAAGGCAACTATCTCGACGGCCGCTGGAAGCCGACGGTCGGATTCAACTACTCGACCATCTACCGGCACGATCAGGATTTCCCGAGCCTGCAGAACCCGTTCCCCTTCACGCAGGATGCCTACTACAACGGCAGACGCCTGGCGGTGGACTTCAAGAACCAGATCAACATCACCGACAACGTGATGGCGCTGGTCGGCGTCGACTATGAGCGTACCTGGGCCTACAGCAATTCCGATGGTGCGCAGGGTTGGGGCACCATGGCGCAGACCGGCCTCTACGCCCAGGTGAAGGCGACGGTATTCGAAGATCTGACTTTGTCGCTGGGCGGCCGAATCGACCTCAACGACACTTTCGGCACGGTCTCGACCTGGCGTGCTGGCGCAACCTATCTGTTCCGTCAGACCGATACCCGGCTCAAGGCGTCCTACGGCACGGCCTTCAAGGCGCCGTCGCTGTTCGAACTCTACGGCACGGGCTTCTTTTGCGGCGGCAACCGCAACATACAGCCGGAATACAGCCGTGGCTGGGAAGCCGGCGTCGAGCAGAGCCTGTTCAACAAGAAGGTGAACGTCAGCGTCACCTACTTCTTCAATACCTTCAACAACCTCATTCAGTGCCCGCCGCCGTTCGTGTCGCTGCAGAACGTCGCCAACGCCCAGAGCCAGGGCTTCGAGTTCGTTCTCGATGCGGCAGTCACGAGCTGGCTCGATTTCCACTTCGACTATACCTACACGCTGGCACGCAACGTCGACACCGACCAACCGCTGGTGCGCCGTCCGGTGAGCGTCTTCAATGTGCGTGCCGTCGCGCGGCCGTGGAGCAACGTGCGGCTGGGTGCCGGACTGCTGCAGGTCAACGAACGCAACGACTTCAACGCCGTCACAGGCGCGTTGATGCAGCCGTCGCCTTACTCGCTGGTGCGGTTGACCGCCTCCTATGACGTGACGCCCGGTGTCGAGCTGTTCGCCCGCGCCGAGAACCTGCTGAACCGCGTCTACGAGCAGCCGGAAGGCTTCCAGGCGCCGTACTTCCAGGCCTTCTTCGGCGTGAAGGCGAAGTTTTGAGTTCGGTGAAGTGTTGAACCGGGCCGGTGTGAGGTAGCTTCGAGGCGATGTCTCGATCGACGATCGCTCTGCTGCACCTCGCGCCCGAACCGGGTGAGATCGAGCGCAACCTCCATGCGCTCGACACTGCCGTGCGCGACGCCGCACGGCGGGGAGCTGTACTCGCCGTGACTCCGGAACTGGCGTTGAGCGGCTATGGCTTTCGCGACCGCATTGGCACGGCCTGGATCGAGCGCGACCAGGCCGCCTTGCTGCGCCGGCTTTCGGGGCTGGTGCGTGAAGCCGGGATCTTTCTGGTGATGGGCATGCCGCGCGCCGAGGGCGGGGCGCTATACAACAGCATGATTGTCTTTGCGCCGGACGGCAGCGAGATCGGACGACACCGCAAGATCAACGCGC
>CALROF020000021.1:0-47879 GCA_943369775.1 Reyranella massiliensis 521 | reverse complement strand
AGTGCCACAATTGCCGATGAAGTACGGCGCGATGGTTTTCCGATGCAAGTGCGGGATGTGATAACCCTCGAGGAAGGTATCGACCGCGAATTTCCAGTTGATGCGCGGCGTCACGCGATCGACCGAAAACATCGGATAGGTGTTCAGTTCGAGAGCCGCGAAATCCAGCGCCATTGCCCCCAGCGTCGTGTCGACATCGATGTCCGCGCTCTCGCCTTCCTGCACCGGCGTCGCGCGCATGAAGATCATGCCGTGCTTCTCGCCGACCGGCAGGCGCACGAGGCCGTGGGCACCGAGATCGAGACCGGCGAAACCCACCTTGTCGGTCACGCCAAGCAACTTGCCTTGGCCGTCGTAGGTCCAGCCGTGATACGGGCAGACGAATGCACGGGCCGTGCCGCAGCCTTGTGCGACCGGCGCGCCGCGATGGCGGCAGATGTTGGCGAAGGCCCTGACCGCACCGTCGGCGCCGCGCGTCATCAGCACGGGCATGCCGGCGACGTCTTCCGTCACGTAGTCACCGGGCTTGGCCAACCGCGACGACAGGCCCATGAAGAGCGGCAACGCGCGGAACAGAGCATCGCGCTCTCGCGTCGCCCGTTCGGTGCTCGAGTAGGCGTCGACCTTGTTGCGGAACAGTGCGTCCGCAAGATCGGTGGTGCGGCCGTCGATATGGCCGAGTAGCCGGCTCCCGACGGCAAGTTGTTCATTCCGGTCCATCCCGGAATGTTATGCCTTCGACGGGAAGGCAGCAATCAGGGTGAACACGTCGTCCGGTGTCTTGCCGGCATCGCGCAGGGCGCGGATGGTGAGATCCTTGTCTCGCTTGGCAAAGCGACGGCCGTCGGAGTCGGTCAGCAGGCGGTGATGCGCATATTGCGGTGCAGCGTAACCCAGCAGCTTTTGCAGCAGTCCATGGACATGGGTGGAGGGCAACAGATCCTCGCCGCGTGTCACCAAGGTGACGCCCTGCAGGTGATCGTCGACCGTGACCGCCAGATGATAGCTGGTCGGCGTGTCCTTACGGGCGATCACGAAGTCCCCCATCAGCAAGGGCTGCCCCTCGATGCGCCCCCTCGTCTCGTCGACGAAGGAGTAAGGCCCCGCCTGCTCGGCTGCACGCGCCGCATCGAGCCGCATGCAGAGTTCATGTCCGGCAGCAATGCGATGGCGGCGTTCCTCGTTCGACAGAGAACGGCAGGTGCCGGGATATAGTGGCCCGTCGGGACCATGGGGCGCACTGACCGCCGCAGCAATCTCGCGGGCGATGTCCGCGCGAGTGCAAAAACAAGGATAGATCAGTCCGCGCGCGTCGAGCTGGTCCAGCACCTTGCCGTAGTCGGCAAAATGGTCGGATTGCCGACGCACCTCGCCGTCCCAGTCGAGGCCGAGCCAACGCAGATCGTCGAGGATGGCGGTCTCGTATTCGCGACGGCAGCGGCGAATGTCGGTGTCTTCGATGCGCACCAGGAAAGTGCCGCCGACGTCCCGCGCCCGCTGCCAGGCGATCCTGGCGGAATAGGCACTGCCGAGATGAAGCTCGCCCGTCGGGCTGGGAGCAAAACGCGTAACGATGGTCATGAGGGCGCGTCGATGTAATCGAGCAGAGCCTGGGGCATGTGGGCCGTTGGTGCCGGCGGCGGATCGGCCGCCCTTAGCTCCAGGTATAGAGCAATGGACCGGCGCAGCGCCTCCATGATGGCAGCACGGTCATAGGTCGCCAGGGTTGGCAGCAGCCGTTCCCGCGCACCGGGGCTGCTTTCGATGCGACGCAGGCCCCGTGGCCGCTCGCCAGCATTCCGCCGCAGCATCGGCCCCAGCACGACGTCGCGGAAGAAATCGAGGCCGCTCAACGCTTCGAAATACTCGCCGCGGCGTACCTTGGTCACACTGTAGTGCAGCCACAACCAGGTCCGGTCCTCGAACCACTGGGCACTGTGTCCCGCCTGCCCGATGGGTATCGCATCGAGACGGCTCCGGAATGCAGGTATGTCCCTTGCCCAAAGCAGGACTGGCCGCTCGGAGAAGCTGCCGAGATCATCCGTCGCGACGAACTTCAGATCGACATGCAGAAGCGGTGGGCCATACAGGCAGATCAGCAGCCGCGGCTCCCCGACATGTTCGCCGGTGAAGGCGGCCAGCAGCGCGCCGAGCCGGCCTGCAAAAGCGCGCTTCTCCGTCATCACACCGTCATGCGCCTCCGGCCGCACGACCAGGACCAGATCGAGGTCGGACTCTTCGTCGAAGCCGCCCGACGCCATCGAACCGGTGCCCAGCAGCGCCTCGAAACGCGGGTCGCCCGGCATCGCCGCGACGATCCTTTCGAGCATCGCTGCATGCATGGCAGGCAGTTTGACGATCACTTCAGTCTCCACATGCTGAAACTTACAGTTCCGCCCCGCCGCGTGCTATGGCGGGTGGGCCATGGCCAAAGTCGCGACCCGCATCGTTCTAGACAAGAAGACCCTCAAGAAGGCGCTGCGCGAGCTGGCAGAGGTCGATCCCGACATCGCCCGCGCACTCGAAGAAGCCGGCACGCCGGAACTGCGCGACATGCCCATCGGTTACGGTGGGTTGATGCGCTCGATCGTGGGCCAGCAGGTCTCGGTACATGCCGCGCGCAGCATCTGGCTGCGGCTCGAGGCGGCCGTGCCGTCGATGGAGCCAGCGGCGTTCCTCGCGCAGACCGACGAACAGCTTCGCGCCGTCGGCCTGTCGGGCGCCAAGATGAAGTACGGCCGCAGTCTTGCCACCGACATCGTCGAGGGCCGCATCGATTTCTCGTCGCTCGACGACCTCGACGACGCCGCCGCGATCGCCATGCTGACCCAGGCCAAGGGCATCGGACCGTGGACGGCAGAGATCTACCTGATGTTCGCGCACGGCCGCCCCGACATCATGCCGGGTCTCGATCTCGGCTTAGTCGTGGCTGCACAGCATCTCAAGAAACTGCGCACGCGGCCCGATGCAAAGCGACTGCTCAAGATCGCCGAAGCATGGCGCCCCTGGCGCAGCGCCGCCGCGCTGGTGCTCTGGCACTATCGCCGCAACATGCCGGACTGGAGCGCCCGGGAAAAGAACGCGGAGAAAAAGACATGACCAAGCTCGAAGGCCCCAGCCACGGCCCGCATGGCGGCGGCAAACCCGGACATCTCGTCGTGCTGCTGCATGGCTATGGCGCCGACGGCAACGACCTGATCGGGCTGGCGCCATTGCTCGGCCAGCTCATGCCCGACGTGGTGTTCCACGCGCCCAACGCGCCGCAGCCCTGCGAGGGCAATCCCTTCGGCTATCAATGGTTCGGCATCTCCCGGCTCGATCCCGCGATCGCCCTCGCCGGTGTGCGCTCCGCCGCACCGCTGCTCGACGCCTATCTCGACGAAACCATGGCAGCCTATGGCCTCGACGAATCCAAGACCGTTCTGGTTGGATTCAGCCAGGGCACCATGATGGCCCTGCATGTCGGACTGCGCCGCAAGACGCAGCTCGCGGGCATCATCGGCTTCTCGGGCATGCTCGCCGGCGCCGAACTCTTGAAGTCGGAGCTTCAGAACAAGCCGCCAGTTCTGCTGATCCATGGCGACAGCGACGAAATGCTGCCGCATACACTGACACAACGCGCCGCCGAAGCATTGACCGGCGAGGGCCTCCAGGTCGGCGTGCACATCGCCGAGGGCGTCGGCCATAGCATCGACGAGACGGGTCTCCAGCTCGCCGCACGCTTTCTCCTCAACGTCTTCGACCTGCCGGAGCCGCAATGACCGACGGAACGTGCAAGCCTGGCTTCGAGCGCGTCGCCGAAGCCTTCAAGGCGAACTTCGACGGCAAGGGCGAGATCGGCGCGTCGGTCTGCCTGACGGTGGGCGGCGAGACGGTCGTCGATCTTTGGGGCGGCACGGCCGATCAGAAGACCAATGCGCCGTGGACGCGCGATACGCTATCCATCGTCTTCTCCTGCACCAAGGGCGCCACGGCGCTTTGCGCGCATGTGCTGGCCTCGCAGGGCAAGCTCGATCTCGATGCGCCGGTCCGCGAGCTGTGGCCGGAATTCGCCCAGCACGGCAAAGGGCATGTGACGACGCGCATGATGCTCGATCACTCCTCCGCCGTGCCCGCCGTGCGCGCCAAGGTGAAGGACGACGGCCCCTACGACTGGGACTACATGACGGCGCGCCTGGCCGACGAGGAGCCGTTCTGGCAACCCGGCACGCGCAACGGCTATCACGGTTTCACCTTCGGCTGGACGGTCGGCGAAATGGTGCGCCGCGCCTCGGGCAAATCGCTCGGCGCGTTCTTCCATGACGAGATCGCGGGCCCGCTCGGCCTCGATTTTTGGATCGGCCTGCCCGAGGAGATGGAGCCGCGGGTCGCGCCCATCGTAGCCCATGTCTACAAGGCCGCCGACGCGGTGACGCCGTTCATGCGCGATCTCGCGACGAACAAGGAGTCGATCCCCGCCCTCTTCTACTTCAACAACGGCGCCTGGCGCTCCGGTGGCGCCAACACGCGCGCAGGTCACGCCGCCGAAATCGGCGCGGCCAACGGCATCACCAACGCGCGCGGCCTTGCCGGTATGTACGCGCCGCTGGCCAATGGCGGCGGCAAGCTCGTCGATGCCAAGACGCTGGCATGCATGGGCGAAGTCTCGATGGCGACGCACGACGACGCCACGCTGCGTATCCCGACACGCTTTGCCCTGGGCTTCATGAAGTCGATGGACAATCGCAAGCGCAGCATGGCCGCCAAGTTGTGGGGCGAGGATTGCGACAGCGTGATCATGAGCAGTGCCGCCTTCGGCCATGTCGGCGCCGGCGGCTCGCTGGGTTTCGCCGATCCGGTGGCCGGCCTTTCCTTCGGCTACACCATGAACCGCATGGGCCCGGGACTGCTGATGAACGAGCGCGGCCAATCGCTGGTCGACGCGGCCTATCTGTCGCTGGGCTACAAGAACAAGGATGGCGGGGTGTGGGTGAAGTGACGCTTCGCGCAGCTTCATGATCCTGGGCGCTCGTTCATGATCCCCGTCTTCCGGCCTCTCAAGGACCCCGCCGTCGCCACCGTCTGGTCGGGGCTGGCCGCCTCGACCATCGGCGAAGATCTCTTCCGGGTGGCGGTCGTCTGGATCGCGGCGGAGCAGATCGGCAACGCCGCGGGCTACGTCAATGCCACGCAATATGGCGCCATGCTGGTGGTCGGCCTGCTCGGCGCTTCGGCCTTCGATCGCTGGCGTCCCGACCGCGCGATGATCGGCGCAAAGTACGCCAGCGCGGTCATGGCGCTGCTGCCGGTGATCGGCTTCTACATCTGGGGCGTCTCGATCCCGCTGCTGGTCGCCTCGGTCATGGGGCTGGCCGGCCTGCGCATGGTGTTCACGCCGGCGCTGCAAGCGGCCGTGCCCGTGCTGGTGACCGATCGCAGCGCCATGCAGGCGATCAACGGCCTGTTCGACGCCACCTGGCGGCTGGCACGCCTGATCGGCCCCGTGATGGCGGCGATCCTCAACACGCTTCTGCCGGTGATCCATTTCCTGACGATCACCGCCGTCGGTTTCGTGCTGTCGGCTCTCGCGATCTGGGTGGTGCGCGACCGCCTGGTCGATCCTGCCGCCAGGCTGCGGCCGGGGCGCGGCGGTTGGCGCGGCGCCTGGGACGCCCTGCTCGACGGCGCGCGCCTGATGCTGCGCGAGCGCACGACCGGTGCTCTGTTGCTGATCAACGCCTTCGCCAACGGGCCATGGAGCGTGGCGCTGCAACTCTGCATCGCTCTGATGGTGGTCGAGCACGACCCGCACCTGTTCGGCTTCCACGGCCTCGCCTCGCTCGGCCTGATCGTCGGCAGCTGCGGCTTCGGCGACGTGCTGGGCAACCTGATCGCCGGCAGCGTGCGCTTCCGCCGCCCGCTCTCCACCATGTTCCTGGGCTATGTCGCGATGGGCGCCGGCTTCGCGCTGATTGCGCTCGCCGCCTGGGGCCTCGACAATCCTTACAAGCTGCCGGGGATGATGGTGGCCGGCCTGGTCTCGGGGCTGGGCGCGCCGTTCTTCTTCATCCCGATGATCACCCGTATGCAGACGGTGTTCAAAGGCGCCGAGATCGCCCGCGTTTTCCGCCTGCGGCTCGCCGTCATGGCGGGCTCGATGCTGTTCTTCAATCTGGTGGCGACGCCGATGTTCGACCTGATCGGCCCGACCCACACAGAATTCTATTTCGGCCTGCTGCTGCTCGCCTTGGGACTCAGCGGCTACATATATTACCGGCGCCACGAAAATATTCCCTAGAACGCCCCTTGCGGGAAACGCTGTGTATTGATAGCGTTCGATAGATACACAGCGTTACCGTTACCGTCCCCGCCTATCTTTCGCCCGACGACAGGAGCGCGCCATGGCCAAAGCCTTCCCGACCGACAATCCCTTCCTGCGCGGCTACTACGCCCCGGTGAACACCGAGGCCGACGCGGCCCATCTCCACATCACCGGTGAGATGCCGAAGGAGCTCTGCGGCACGCTCTATCGCAACGGCCCGAACCCGCAGTTCGCGCCGCGCGGCCCGTATCACTGGTTCGGCGGCGACGGCATGATCCACGCCTTCCACATCGAGAACGGCAACGTCTCGTACAAGAACCGCTGGGTGCGCACGCCGAAGTGGCAGATCGAGAACAAGGAGGGCGAAGGCCTCTCCGGTACGTTCGGCAATCCGCGCTACACCGACCCGCGCGTCTTTGCGCTGAATTCGACCATCGCCAACACCAACATCGTCTGGCACGGCAACAAGCTGCTGGCGTTGGAAGAGGCGCACGCGCCCTTCTCGCTCGATCCCGCGAGCCTGATGCCCGTCGGACCGAAGGATGGATACGAGACCTACGGCGACAAGCTTTGCGGTCCCTTCACCGCCCATCCCAAGATGGACCCGAAGACAGGCGAGATGGTGTTCTTCGGCTATTCCGCCAAAGGCCGCTTCACCAAGGAAGTGAGCATCCAGAGCGTGACGGCCGACGGCAAGATCACCCGCGCCGAGATCCTCGACGGCCCCTATCCGTCGATGATCCACGACTTCGCCGTGACGAAGAACTGGATCGTCGTGCCGATCTTCCCGCTCACCTCGTCCATGGAGCGCGCGATGGGCGGCTTGCCGCCCTTCGCCTGGGAGCCGGACAAGGGCAGCCACATCGCCTTCATCCCGCGCGGCGGCACGGTCGCCGACGTGAAGTGGGTCAGCGCACCGCCCTGCTACGTCTTCCATCCGATGAACCATTTCGAGACGGCGGACGGCAAGGTCGTGGTCGACGTCATGAAATACGACGTGGCGCCGCTCTTCCCCCTGCCCGATGGCTCGCCCTCTACCAAAGAGACCCCGGCAGCCCGGCTGTTCCGCTGGACCTTCGACCTCTCGGGCCACGCCAACACCTTCAAGGAGGAGCAGCTCGACGACCGCGCCGGCGAGTTCCCGCGCTTCGACGAACGCTTCACCATGAGCGACTACCGCCATGGCTGGATCGTGTCGGGCAATATCGCCGAAGCCGGCGTCCGGCGCAGCGAGGGCATCACCCACTACGACCTGCAGACCGGCCGTAATGCGACCTGGAACGCCGGCGCCGACGATCGTTTCGGCGAGCCCGTGTTCGTGCCTCGGACCGAAGAAGCGGCCGAAGGCGATGGCTGGGTGCTGTCGGTCATCTACCGCTCCGAGGAAGGCCGCAGCGATCTCGCCGTGTTCGAGGCGACCGACATCGCCAAGGGGCCGGTGGCGCTTGCCCACTTGAGCAGCCGGGTGCCGGCGGGCTTCCATGGCAACTGGCGGCCGGGTCCCCTCTAAGAATTGAGTTCCTCTCCCTCACGTAGTGGGGGAGAGGTTAGGTGAGGAGGTTGCCAACGATGCCGCCCCTCACCTCGCCTCTCCCCCGCAAGCGGGCGAGAGGAACATGAAGGGAGCCGATCGATGATCATCGTCCATCATCTGAATAACTCACGCTCGCAGCGCATCCTCTGGATGCTCGAGGAGCTTGGCCTCGACTATGAGATCAAGCCCTACATGCGTGAGCCGTCGATGATGGCGCCAGCCTCGTTGCGTGCCGTGCATCCGCTCGGCAAGTCGCCGGTGATCAGCGACGGCGACAAGACCCTGGCGGAATCGGGCGCCATCCTCGAATACCTGTCGCTGACCTATGGCGGCGGCAGGTTCACGCCGGCAGCAGGGACGCCGGAGTGGCTGCGTTACACCTACTTCATGCATTACGCGGAGGGCTCGCTGATGCCGCTCCTGTTCATGAAGCTGGTGTTCGGCCGCTTGCCGACGCGCGTGCCGATCTTCATGCGGCCAGTGGCGCGCGCCATCGCGTCCGGTGCCGACAAGACGCTGCTGGGGCCGCAGATCTCGAACCACTTCGCCTTCCTCGAAGGCGAGCTGGCCCAGCATGAGTGGTTTGCAGGCAAGGACTTCACCGCAGCCGACATTCAGATGAGCTTTCCGATCGAGGCCGCGGCAGCTCGCGCCGGTCTCGGCGGGCGCATGCCGAAGCTGCAGGGATACCTCGACCGCATTCACGCCCGGCCCGCCTACAAGCGCGCCCTCGAAAAGGGCGGTGCTTTCGAGCTGTTGAAATAGACGACGGCCGCCGCGGCTTCATGCTACGTCCGACTCAACCTAGCGAATAAGCATTTCAAGGAGCGAAACCATGGCCCTACCTGCCCTGCTGCGTGACAACCTTTCGATCCCGGTGGTCGGCGCGCCGCTGTTCATCGTGTCCAATCCGGACCTCGTGATCGAGCAGTGCAAGGCGGGCATCGTCGGTTCTTTTCCGGCGCTGAACGCGCGGCCAAAGGAAGTGCTCGAGGAGTGGCTGCAGCGCATCACGACGGAGCTGCGCGAGTACAAGGCGAAGAACCCGGACAAGAAGGTTGCGCCCTTCGCGGTGAATCAGATCGTGCACAGCTCCAACGACCGGCTGCAGCACGACATCGACCTTTGCGAAAAGTACAAGGTGCCAATCCAGATCACCTCGCTGCGAGCGCCCGACGACGTAGTGAAGTCGGCCAAGCGGTACGGCTGCCTGGTGTTCCACGATGTTACCAACGTCACCCATGCCAAACGCGCGCTGCAGGCGGGTGTCGATGGTTTGATCCTGGTCTGCGCCGGCGCCGGCGGGCATGCAGGCCGGCTCTCGCCCTTGGCGCTGGTGCCGGAAGTGCGCCAGTTCTACGACGGCACGATCCTGCTCTCGGGCTCGATCTCCAACGGCGCTTCGGTTCTGGCAGCCCAGGCGATGGGCGCCGACCTCGCCTATCTCGGCACGCGCTTCACGGCCAGCAAAGAAGGCAATGCGACCGAAGCCAACAAGCAGTGCATCATCGATTCATCAGGCGAGGAGATCGTTTACACCAACCTCTTCACTGGCGTGCACGGCAACTACCTGAAGCGGAGTATTGCCGCTTCGGGCCTTGATCCCGATGCGCTGCCCGAAGCCGACAAGAGCAAGATGAACTTCGGTTCCGGCGGCAACACGAAGGCCAAGGCCTGGCGCGACATCTGGGGCGCGGGCCAGGGCGTCGGCCAGATCTACGACGCTCCGCCGGCCGCCGAAATCGTGGCCCGCCTCAAGGCCGAGTACGAAGCCGCCCGCGCCGCCCTGTTCGCCGGCGAGACCGTGCCGACGCAACTGAAGCAAGCGGCCGAATAGCGCGGAAGTCGATCAGCGGCCGACCAGTGCGGCCGCTGTCTTCTCCTCGTTGGCGACGTAGCCCTTGATGGCGTCGTCGCCGGTCAGCGTACGGTCGGGATCGCGGCCGTCGCCGTGGGCGATGAGCTGCAGGCAGAACCAGCCAAGGCCCGCCTTCGCGGGGACGATCTGATCTTCGTAGGCCTCCGCACTGTTGGTCTCGCCAGCCAGCAGGCGATGCGGCAGGTCGGTGTCGACACACATCGGCCGGCCGAGGCCGATGACGTCGCAAGCTCCCTCGCCAAGCGCTGCTTCCATGGCGGCCTTCGAGCGAAAGCCGCCGGTCAGCATGATCGGCACCGGCGCTGCCTGCTTGATGAGCTGGGCGTACTCCAGGAAATAGGCCTCGCGGCGAACCGTGCTTTCCTTGGCGCCACTGCCCATCATGGCCGGCTTCTCGTAGTTGCCGCCCGAGATTTCGATCAGGTCAACCGACGCCTCGCCCAGCCACTTCACGACCTGCAGGCATTCCTCGTTGGAGAAGCCGCCTTGCTGGAAATCCGAAGAGTTGAGCTTCACTGAAATACAGAACCCCGGCGCGGTGGCCGCCCTGACGGCGCGCACGACATCGAGAAGAAGACCGGCACGGGCCGCGAGGTCGCCACCCCAGCGATCCTCGCGCTTGTTCACCAGCGGCGTCAGGAACTGGCTTAACAAATAGCCGTGCGCGGCATGGATCTGCACGCCCGTGAAACCGGCTTCGCGCGCGACCGCAGCCGTGTGCGCAAAACGGCGCGGCACATCGGCCACCTCCTCCGCCGTCATGGCGCGAGGCGGCGCAAAGGCGCTGGCCGGCAGGGCGAGCGGCACGGCCGACGGTGCCACGGGATGATCACAGACCCGACGCGGAGTCTGCCGGCCGGGATGGCTGATCTGCATCCAGAGTTCGGTGCCATTGGCAGTGCCGGCCTTGGCGTAGGCACGCAGCGCATCCATGCCGCCATTGTCGTCGATGACGACATTGCCCGGTCGCTCGAGATACCGGCGATCCACTTGCACATTACCTGTTACGACAACGGCCGCGCCGCCATCGGCCCATCTTCGGTACAAACTGACATGGCGGCCGGTTGCTCGGTTCATCTCGTCGGCGAGACCCTCGGTCAGCGGCGCTTTGCCGATGCGATTCTTGAGGACGACGCCGTTCGGCAGTTTCAGGGGTTGGGCAAGGAGTGACATGAAGCGACTTTGCCAAACCTCGTCCCTGCCTGCTAGGGAACGGCCTGCATGATTCGTAGCCTCTATGACTGGGTGATTCGCCTCGCCCGACATCGCCATGCGATCCCCGCCATGGGCGCCGTCTCCTTCATGGAGAGTTCGTTCTTTCCGATTCCGCCCGACGTGATGCTGGTGCCAATGATATTGGCCAATCGCGAGAAGGCGTTTCAGATCGCGCTGGTCTGCACCGTCTGCTCCGTGCTGGGCGGCCTGCTGGGTTACGCAATCGGCTACTACTTCTTCGAAACGATCGGCGAATGGGTCGTCAGGACCTACGGCCTGCAGTCGGGCCTCGCCGCTTTTCGCGCGGGCTTCGACGAGTACGGAACCTGGATCATCCTGATCAAGGGCCTGACGCCCATTCCCTACAAGCTGGTGACAATCGCCTCGGGTGCAGCGCACTTCGATCTCTTCACATTCGTGTGGGCGTCCATCTTGACGCGTGGCGCGCGCTTCTTCCTCGTGGCAGCGTTGCTGTGGAAGTACGGCGAGCCGATTCGCGCCTTCATCGAAAAGCGACTGACCCTGCTCACCTGGCTTTTCCTGATTGCGCTGATCGGCGGCTTCGTCGCCTTCCGCTACATGTTCTAGGGATTACGTCATGGCTTCGTTACAGCGCCTGCCCCTTCCCAGCTTACTCGGGCTGCTGGCGGCGCTGGGCAGCGGCTTCTTGCTGGGCGGTGCGCTATTCTTCCAGTACGGGTTGGGTCTTGCTCCCTGCGAGATGTGCCATTGGCAGCGCTGGCCGCATATCGTGGCCATCATCGCGGGCCTCGGGGCCTTTGCCGCCTCCTCGAACCGGAACCTCGCCCTTGGCTTGCTGCTGGTGGCCATCGCTTCGATCGTCGTCACGTCCGCACTTGGCGTGTTCCATGCCGGTGTCGAGTACCGCTGGTGGACGGGGCCCCAAGCCTGCTCGGGCACCATTCCCACCGGCCTCTCACCGGAGGAGCTGAAGAAGTATCTGTTCGGCGCCAAGATGGTTCGCTGCGACGAACCTGCTTGGAAGCTGGCGGGGATCTCCATGGCAGGCTGGAACGCCATCCTCTCCGCCGCGTTGGCCATCGTCCTCGCTTCGGGTGTATCCAGGCGGGTAAGGTCCTAGTCATGAAAACCGGCGACATCCGCAATCCTGGCGATCCCGACGCCCGCGACCTTGTCGAGCGCACGATCCGTGTCGACCAGGCGGGCGAATTTGGCGCCGTGCGCATCTACGAAGGCCAGCTCGCCGCGTTGCGCTGGACAGGCCGTGCCAACAGCGAGGCCGGCCGCAAGATCGCCCACATGGCGCAGCAGGAGCGCGAGCACAACAAGGTCTTCGACCGGCTGCTGGTCGAGCGCCGCGTGCGGCCAACCGCGCTGTCGCCGCTCTGGAATGTCGCGGGCTTCGCTCTAGGCGCCGCTACGGCGCTGATGGGCGACAAGGCTGCCATGGCCTGCACGGTCGCCGTCGAGGAAACCATCGAGGAACACTATGCCGGGCAGGCTGCCAAACTCGGCGACGACGAGGCCGAGCTCAAGGCCACGGTTGAGAAGTTCCGCGCCGAGGAGATAGAGCATCGCGACGAGGCGCTGGCCTCCGGTGCCGAGCAGGCGCCCGCCTACGAAGCGCTGACGAGCGCGATCAAGGCCGGCTCACGGCTGGCCATCTGGCTGTCGACTAGAATCTGATCAGCGCGCGGCGAAGCCGCCGTCGACCACCATCTGCGCGCCCGTGACGAACTTCGATTCATCGCTGGCGAGGTAGAGAACGGCGTTCGCGATATCGCGCGGTTCGCCGAGATGGCCGAGCGGCTCGCTGGCCGTCAGCCGGGCGCGCGCTTCCTCGGGTTCACGGTAAGCGGCGATCACGCCTTGCAGCATGGGCGTATCCATGTAGCCGGGATGGACCGAGTTCACGCGGATGTTGGTCTTGAGCAGGGCAAACTCCAGCGCCGTAGCCTTGGTCAGCTGGGTCACGCCGCCCTTGCTCGAACAATAGGCCGATGCCGCTTCGGCGATGCCGACGATGCCGGCCACCGAGGAGATGTTGACGATCGAGCCGCCACCGGCCCGCTTCATCGCCTCGGCGCCATACTTGATGCCGAGAAAGACGCCGTCGAGGTTGATGGCGTGGATCTGCCGCCAGCGTTCCAGCGTGAGCTTATGGACCCAGGTGCCGTCCGCGGTGCCGGCATTGTTCACCAGCACATCCAGCTTACCGAACGCCTGCTCGGCAGCTGCGACAGCGGCAATCCAGTCGGCTTCGCTGGTGACGTCGAGCTTCAGAGCCTGCGCGCGTTGCCCTTGGCCGGAGATCGCAGCGGCGGCCTCCTGAGCGGCTTCGACGCGGATATCGCCGATGACGACGGCCGCGCCCTCTTCCGCCAAACGCTCCGCAGTCGCTTTTCCCAATCCCGATGCCGCGCCCGTGACCAGCGCGACCTTGCCCGCAAGTCGACCTGCCATGCCTCAACCCTGATCGAGTTCGCTGTCCCAGTAAAGAAAGTCGCGCCAGCTTTCGTGCAGGTAGCCCGGCGGGAAGCCTCGGCCATTTTCCTGCAGGAGCTGCGTCGAGGGCTCGGCCGGCGCTCGATGCAACGCGAGACCGCTCTCGCTCAGCAGCCGGTTGCCCTTCAGAAGATTGCAAGGGCTGCAGGCAGTGACGACGTTGCTCCAGCTCGTGCGACCGCCGCGCGACTTGGGCACGACGTGGTCGAAGGTGAGTTCGTTGGTCGCGAAGTCGCCGCTGCAGTATTGGCAGGTGAACCGGTCGCGCAGGAAGACGTTGAAGCGCGTGAAGGCCGGACGCCGTGCCGCCGGGACATATTCCTTGAGGGCAATGACGCTGGGCAGCCGCATCTCGAAGGATGGGCTGTGGATCATGCGCTCGTACTCGGAGATCACACTGACGCGGTCGAGGAACACCGCCTTGACGGCATCCTGCCAGGACCAGATCGACAAAGGAAAGTAGGACAAGGGCCGAAAGTCGGCGTTGAGTACCAGCGCATGGCAGGACTCAAGGCCCGGCGTCACGGCTAGGCCCGCCGCCGCGGAGAGGGACTACTCGGAAAATCGATCCGATCGACCATGCCGTGCATTGTGGCAAGCTTTTCCGGAAACACAACATGTCGGTGCGGCGGTCATCGAGATGCCTTGAAAGCATCACCCTCCGGTCACGACTTCGGGCGGCTGAGACGTTCGCGGGCCCCTGCTTCGGAGCCCAGCGAGGCCGCGGCGAGGACGAGGGCCGCAACGGACAGGACCATTACCGCCGCGTAACCATCGGTGAGGTCGTGCAGGACGCCGCCGATCCACGCCCCGAAGAAACCACCGAACCCCATTCCCATGCTGATCAGCCCGTAGATTCGGCCGAAATGGGCTCCGCGATAGCGCAGCGTCGCGAGAGTGGAGATCATTGGTCCGCGCGAGCCCATGCTGCCGCCAAAGAGCACGACATAGAACCATAGCCAGAGATCGTCGCTCGGTCCGCGCACCAACGCGAGTGCGCCAACGCCCGCGATCGACGACCCATAGGCGAGCAGCGCCGCAAGACGGCGGCCTCCTCGATCGGCGAGCCAGGAGAAGCCCACCATGCCGAGCGGCGTCAGCAATCCGGCGACGGCCAGCGCCTGGGCGGCGTAGGCGCCGTCGATGCCGCGCTCGAGGAGATAGATCATGACCTGGGGGGCGAGCGAGAAGATGCCGATCGACGTGAGGCCGAACGACACCGTCAACGCCCAGAACGGCCAATCGCGCAACGCCTCGCCGACCGTCGGTCCGGTATCGCCGGCGGCGCGGGACGGCACGAGGCCCAGAGCGCCCCGCTCGATACGTCGCCACGGCAGAAATGCCAGCAGCGGGATGAACACGGCGCTCACGCAGGAGAAGATGATGTACGCACTGCGCCAGCCGTCGGTGGCGATCAAATATTGGGCAATCGGAATGGTCGCCATGGCGCCGACACCGGACGCCGACCACGAAACACCGAGGGCAACGCCCAGCCGGTTCGCGGGGAACCAGCGCCCCAGCATGATGGAACTCAACACGCCGGAAAGCGCGGCACTCCCGAAGCCCATCACGACGCCGAGACCAAGATAGAGATGCCAGACGTTCGTCGCCTGGGACGCACCAGCCGTCGCCAGTGCGGAGGCCGTCATGCCGACCATTGTCAGGACGCGAAGGCCGAAGCGATCGGCAATCCAACCGGCAATCGGGGCGGCCGTACCGCCCAGCAATAGGGAGAAGCCGTAGATCAGCGTCACCGATCCACGGTTGGTATCGAATGCCTGTTGTATCGACGGAACGAAGACCGCGAAGGTTTCGCCAATCGACCGACTGGCCACGCCGAGGACAAAGCAAAGCGCAACCAGCGCCCACGGCACGAACCGATTCATCGCCTCAACCTCGACGAGTACCTGGCAGTGCACAAGTTACTTGGCGGACCGGCAGGCTTGCATTCTCCGCATGTACCGGCCACGTTCCGCGCCGCGGAGGAGTAACGTGGACAATACAATCATCATCGAGCGCGGCTTCAACGGCCCGCGCCTCTCGGGCAACGGCGGCTATGTCGGCGGTGTGCTGGCCGATCGCTTCACGCGCGCCTTCGGCGGCGATGGCGCTGTCGAGATCACGCTGCGAGCGCCCATCCCGGTCGACACTAGCCTGCAGGTCGCGCGCGACGGCGACGCACTGATACTGCGCGAGGGCGAGACGCTGATCTGTGAAGCGCGCGCCGGCAAAGTCGATCATCTCACGCCGCCTCCCGCGCCCACGGACTGGGCCGACGTGATGCGCCGTGGCGAAGAAGGGGGCAGTCCCGAGGACAGCGATTTCCATTGGTGCATCGTCTGCGGTCGTGGTCGCGCCGAGGGAGATGGCTTGCGTGTGTTCGGCACACAAGGACCGGAACCCGGTTACTCCCTCTCCTGCTATGTGCCGCACGCCAACCACGCCGATGCGAGCGGCGCCATCCGTCCCGAGTTCCTGTGGGGCGCCCTCGATTGCCCTGGCGCCTGGGCGGCTCAAGATCCCGACGACTGGCGCCCGGCCCTCACCGGCCGCATGACCGCCAAGGTGCTGGACCGACCCAAGGTTGGCGAGCGCTGCGCTGTGGTCGGCTGGCGCATCGGCGCCGAGGGCCGCAAGCTCTTTTCAGGCACGGCGCTCTACACCGAAAGTGGCCGCCTGTGCGCCATCGGCCACTGCACGTGGATCGTGCTGAAGAGCTAGCGGCTGCGAACGAAGATGACGGCGGCCTCGTCGGCATAGGCCTGGCGCCAGCCGGGCAGGCGCGCGAGCAGTTTGTTGGCCGGCTGGTCGGGCGGCAGCAAAGTCCACTCGATGCGATAGCGATCCAGCACCTCGTCGAGTGGATCGGAGCTGCGCAGGCTCACCATCTCGGAATAGCGCTTGATGAAGTCGCCGCCATAGAGCTCGCCGCGACCGTCGATGAAGGTCGGCACGCCCGCATGGATCAGGTAGCCACCGAAATTGTAGTGGTTGAGCACGCGACCCTTGAGGCCCGCCTGCTTGGCATAGGCCATCGCGACCGACGGCATCGTCTGCGGCGGTGGCGCAATCGCCGCATGACGAACGACGAAGGCGGCAAAGAGCGCACAGCAAACGACCGCTACGGCAATGGCTGCAGCACCCGCAGGCTGCGCCAGCGCTGCCGCCTGAGCCGCCAGCGAGGACCCCTTGCCATCCGACTCGCTCGGCCGAAGCGACGGCCATTGACGTGCCAGCAGCGGCGCGATGGCGAGCGGCGCCAGCATCGCCAGCAACTCAGCATTGCGGGCATAGCGCAGATAGAGATGCAGGAGGCCAAGCACGATCAGCAGGCGCAGTAGAGGCAGCTTCAATCCGCGCGATAGGGCGGCATAGAGCGCGATCAGCAGGATCAGTTCCTGCAACGGCTGCTTCTGGAAGTCGGGCGAGCGCCATTCCGAAATCGTCGCCAAGGTGTCGCCGATGCCGAAAATGCGCAGCGTCACAAGAATTGGCTCCGGGCCATAGGGCGTGATGCAGGACACCAACAACGCCCCTGCGCCGAACTTCGCCCAGCCGGTGAAGAGCGCCTTACGCTCGACTCCATCGCGCGCGCCGATCACGGCTTCGAGGGCGAAGGCGCCCGCGAGCAGCAGGCCAAGCGTGAAGCCGCCATGCAGGTTGGCCCATAGCAGCATGGCGAGCAGCAGCAGAGGTTCTGGTGCGCGGCGCTCCTCGACGGCGCGTACAAGACCCGCCACCCAGATCAGCATGAACGGGAAGGCAAGCACATGCGGCCGCGCCACGAAGTGTGGCGCGGTCATCACGATGGCTGCAATGGTGAAGAGCGCCGCCGGCACCGGTTTGATGTCGCGCAGCACCAGCCGCATCATCAGCGCGAAGCTGACGCCCAGCGCCCCCGCCGCCAGGGCGGTGACACCACCCCATCCGCCCAGCTTGAACGCGGACGCCATCAGAAGCTGCGACAACCACTCCTTGGCGATCCAGGGCTGGCCGAGGAATGTGAACGAGAACGGATCGACGGTCGGCGCTGCGCCGTGCGCCATCATCCAGTTGCCTACGGCGATGTGCCAATGGGTATCGGGATCGCTGAGCAACGGCATGCCGCTGCCGTTGAAGAGGCCGATGAACAGGAACAGCCCGAGGACCAACGGCCACGACAGCGACCATGCGGAACGCGAAGTGGCATGGACCGCGCCGGCCTCGGAAACATCGGGGGAAACCGAGAGGCCAGACGTGACGGCCATAGGGCGAGCTCCAAGGCGACTCGAAGGAAATTCTATAATCCATTGATATACAATATTTTTTGCCGACATACCAGCGGCCTTTCCAATGCGTTATAGAAAAAGGCAATGCAGGCTGCCCCTCTCCTCAAGGATCTCGTGCTGGTTGGCGGTGGCCACGCTCACGTCCATGTTCTGAAGAGTTTCGGCATGAAGCCAATGCCGGGCGTGCGCCTGACCTTGATCGGCCGAGACATCGAGACGCCCTACTCCGGCATGATCCCGGGCTTCGTCGCCGGTCACTATTCCTTCGACGAGTGCCACATCGACCTCGCCCGGCTGGCCGCCTGGACGGGCGCCCGGCTGATCCACGCCGAGGCCATCGGGATCGACCGGGATAGCCGACAGGTCCTGCTCAGGGGCCGGCCGCCGGTCGCCTACGACTTTCTTTCCGTCGATGTCGGCTCCTCGCCCAGCGTGGAAGCACTCCCCGGAGTGGCCGAATACGCTACGCCAGTCAAACCTATCGCCGAGCTCGGCCGCCGCTGGCTGGCCTTCCTCGAACGCGTGAAGGACTGGCAAGGATCTCTGCGCATTGCCGTGATCGGCGGCGGTGCGGGCGGCGTCGAGCTCGCGCTGGCGATCGATCATCGGCTGCGCGCCATCGCGCACAATGCCGAGGTCGCTGTCACTCTCACCACAAAGGGCGAGATCCTGTCGGGCCAGGCCGCGGCGGCGCGGCAGAAGATTCGTGCCATCTTCCAGCGGCGCGGCATCCGCCTGATCGAGAATGTCGCAACGACCCGGCTGGAAGATGGTGCCGTACATCTGGAGAACGGCGAACGCCTTGCAGTCGATGACGTCTTCGTCGTGACCGAAGCGAGTGCCGCCAAATGGTTTACCGGCACCGGCCTCCCTCTCGACCCGCGCGGCTTCTTTGCCGTCGAGCCGACGCTGCGCTCGACCGGCGACGAGCGCATTTTCGCCGTCGGGGACTGCGCCAGCGTAGCCGCTCACCCGCGGCCGAAAGCCGGTGTCTTCGCGGTGCGCCAGGGGCCGCCGCTGGCGGAGAACCTGCGCCGGGCCCTGCTCGGCCAACCGCTACAGCCCTTCACGCCACAAAGCCGCTACCTCTCCATCCTGGGCACGGGCGACGGCCATGCCGTCGCGACACGCAGCGGATGGGCCATCGAAGGGGCGTGGGTCTGGCGCTGGAAGGACCACATCGATCGCAAGTGGATGCGCATGTATCGCGAGCCGCCGGCTGGTCCGATGGACATGGCCGCCCGCAACGCGCCACCCGATCCGGCCTTGGCCGATGCCGAAGCCAAGCGCCTCCTGGCCGATATAGGCATGCGGTGCGGGGGCTGTGGCGCCAAGGTCGGCGCCAATGTTCTGACGCGCGTGCTGGGCCGGCTCGGCCCCTCACCCGGATCGAACGTCACCATCGGCCTCGATGCGCCCGACGATGCCGCGATGATCGAAGTACCCGCCGGTCAGGCGCTGGTGCAGTCCGTCGACTTCTTCCGCACCTTCATCGACGATCCCTTCGCCTTCGGTGAAGTGGCTGCCGTCCATGCCCTGGGCGATGTCTGGGCAATGGGCGCCAAGCCGCACAGCGCGCTCGCACTCGCCGTGGTTCCGGCTGCCGCCGAGAGGCTGATGGAGGAAGATCTCTTCCAGATGCTCTCAGGCGCACGCAGCGTGCTCGATCGCTCCGGCTGCGCGTTGATCGGCGGCCATTCGGGCGAAGGACCGGAAGCCGCCCTCGGCTTTTCGGTGAACGGTCTCGTTGTTGCCGCCAAGGCCTTGCGCAAAGGCGGACTGCGACCAGGCGACAAGCTGGTCCTGGCCAAGAAGCTCGGCACCGGCGTGATCTTCGCCGCCGCCATGCGCGGCGCAGCGCGCGGCCGATGGATCGCCGAAGCGCTCGCGTCGATGCGCACGCCCTCGGACAAGGCCGCGGCGGCATTGGTCGCCGCCGGCGCCCATGCTTGTACCGACGTCACGGGCTTCGGCCTTGCCGGCCATCTCGCCGAGATGATCCGCGCCACCGGCCACGGCGACGACGTCTCGGTCGATCTCCATCTCGATGCCCTGCCTGTCCTCGACGGCGCCGTAGAGTTGTTCGCCCAAGGCCTGGCGAGTTCGCTACAGCCGGAAAACTTACGAGCGCGTCATCTGATCGACGGCATGGACCGCATGGCCGGTCATGCCAAGCTGCCGCTATTGTTCGATCCGCAGACGGCCGGCGGCCTGCTCGCGGCCGTTCCGGCTGAAGTGGCGAACACCGTCGACGGCGTCGTGATCGGCGAGGTGCGCGCGCGCACTGCAGGACGATCTTTCATTCATCTGGCTTAAGGAGACAGTCCATGGCGCACGCAAAGGCAAGCATCGGCGCGACCAACTACGAGACGACAATCGCGACTGGGCACGGCGGTCATCACAAGCTCAAGGCAGATGAAGGCGCCGAACTCGGCGGCAAGGATGCAGGCCCCGCGCCCTACGATCTGCTGACCTCGGCGCTGGGCGCCTGCACGGTGATCACCTTGCGCATGTATGCCGAGCGCAAGAAGTGGCCAGTTACCGCTGTCCATGCGGACATCCATTTCTCGCGCGACGGCGACAAGCAGCGGATCGACCGTGTCCTCACCATCGAAGGTGCCGTCGACGAGGAACAGAAGAAGCGCATGGCCGACATTGCCGAGCGCACACCGGTCACGCTCACCCTGAAGACCGGGCTCGAGATCCTGACGAAACTGGCCTAACGCGACAGCTCAGCCTTTGCCGCCGCGCTTCTTCCACTCCTCGTAGTCGCGCTTGGCCTCGTCGCTCGCCACCGGGAACAAGCCCTTCAGCGAGCGGCCGCGGGCCACCTCGGCCTCGGCGAACTCTTCGTAGTGGTACGTGTTGAGCGCTTCCTCGGCCACCGCTTCGACGATGCCGGGCGGAATGACGAGGACGGCATCGCGGTCGCCCACGATCACGTCGCCGGGATAGACGGCGACACCACCGCAACCGATCGGCAGGTTGAGATCGACCGGCCGATGGGCGATCGGACTCGGCGGCGAGGACGGCCGGCGGTGATAGGCTGGCAAGCCGGTCTTGAAGACGCCGTCGGTATCGCGAAAGCCGCCATCGGTGACGATGCCGGCGGCGCCGCGTGCCTTCAGGCGGCCGACATAGAGGTCGCCCGCCGAGGCAGCCCGCGAATCACCTCGCGAATCGATCATCAGCACATAGCCCGGCGGGCACTCTTCCATGGCCTGCGGCTGGACCATCGAGCGGTTGGACGAGGTCGGACCGTCCATGTCCTCGCGCGAGGGAATGAAACGCATGGTGAAAGCCAGACCGACCATGCGCGGCTGTTCTGGGCGCATCGGCCAGACGTCGTAGAGCGTCATGCTGCGCAGGCCGCGGCGGTTCAGAACGCCGGTGAGCGTCGACGTGCCCACCTTGGCCAGCGCCTCGCGCAGATCGGATGAAAGCGACGTCATGGCGATCTCTCCCTCGATTTCGTCCCGACGTTAGCCGATAATCCGGCAAATGCGCGTCGAAATCCTCTGTACCGGCGACGAGATACTCACCGGCAAAACCATCAACACCAACTACAGCCACATGGCCCGGCGTCTCGTCGATGTCGGGCTCGGCGTCCATTGGGGCACCACGGTCGGCGACGACCGGGAGAGCTTGCTGCAGGCCTTCCGCCAGGCCGGCGAGCGTGCCGATGCCGTGATCGTCAACGGCGGGTTAGGCCCCACCGTCGACGACCTCTCGCAGGAAGTGGCCGCCCAGGCCGCCGGCGTTGATCTGGTGCTGAGCGACTACTGGCTGCAGCGCATGGAAGAGTCCTACGCGCGGCGCGGCCGGGTCATGCCGCCCAACAACCGCAAGCAGGCGATGCTGCCGGCCAATGCAGAGTTCATCGACAATCCCATCGGCACGGCCTGTGGCTTTGCCGTCACCATCGGCAAGGCGCGTTTCTTCTTCACGCCGGGCGTGCCGCGCGAGATGCGCCGCATGCTCGACGAACAGGTCATCCCTCGTCTGCTGGCATTGAGCGGCATCAAGGGCGTGGCCAAGCTCAAGCGATTCCACACCTTCGGCATCGGTGAATCTCGCGCTGACCAGATACTGGGCGACATGGATGCCTTCAAGGACGGTGGCGGCATCAAGCTCGGCTTCCAGGCGCACTATCCGCAGCTCGAGACCAAGCTCGCCATTCGCGGCGAAGACGAAGCCGATCTCGCGGCCCGGCTCGCGCCGATCGAGGCGGAAGTTCGCCGCCGTCTCGGCAACTTCATCATCGCCGAGGACGAGCAGACGCTCGAAGGCGTGATCCTCGCCAAGCTGCTGGAACGCGGCGCCTCGCTGGCGACAGCCGAGATGTTCACCGGCGGCCATCTCGCGGCGCGCCTCGCCCCGCTCGCCGGTGCCGAACGTGCATTCCGGCGCGGTGTCGTTGCCCGCGACCTCGGCGAACTCGAAGCGACGGGCGTCACGCCCGAAGCCGCCGCCTCGGCGGCCCGGACGCTGCGCGAGAAGAGCGGCGCCAGCCATGCGCTGGCCGTCCTGATCGACCTCGACGAAGGCATCGACCGCCCCGATCTCGGCGGCACGATCTGCATCGGCCTCGCCGATGCCAGCGGCACTGTCGCGCGTCAGGCCCGTCTGCTGGGCGGCCGCGACTGGGTGCGCGTCGGGGCTACGGAGCTGGGCCTCGATTGCCTGCGCCGCCACCTGCTCGGCCTGCCGGTCGACGAGCGGATCGACTTCGAGCGGCGGTGAGAACGCACGCCGCGGATGTAGTCCATTTTGCCCGGCCTCGTCTCAGCGCTCCGGGCGCGAAGAGAGGTTGATCAGGTCATCCGGTGCATGGAGAAACAGTCCGGGACAGCTCGGCGGCGCGGCGTTCGGCGGGGCCGCGATCCCGCGTGACGTGATCAGCACAACGCCATAGGCCTCGCTGTGCGACGAGAGGCTGGCCAGACACTCGAGGGTACGTGGCCCCAGCCTCATATCCTCCATATGGAAGGCCTTGTCCTGCAGAGTTGGCAAGGCGACCCCGGCGGCGGCGAGTTCGCCATAGACGAGGTCTTTCGCGGTCTCGTTGCCCGACCGCATGATCTCGCCCAAACGCGTGCCCAGCCCCTTTCGCACGTTGGCGGCCGTGAAGCCGCGACCGACTTCGCCCAGCAGGAAATTGCGCGCCTCGCGGGCCGTGTATTCGTGCATCAGGTCCGACCATTGGACCAACAGACCCGCCGTCGCATTGCTGCAAAGATTTGCAGCCTGCTCGGCCAGGGTCGATTGCGGGCGGGCGAGCCCCATCGGGCAGACGTTCAGCGCGACGAACTCCCGCACACGGATGATGTAGGTCATATCCTCCGGCGGCCGTATCAAGGCGCGCGCCAGCAGCCCCGGATCTGCGCCCATCTCCGAGGCGTAGGCGACGATCATTGCAGAGGTTGCCCGGCCTTCGGCGACGCCCCTGGCACGGCTGGCCACGGCATCCACCGACCGGTCTTCCCGGCCAGCATAGAAGGCATGAAATCCCAGTTGCCCGCCGATCTCGAGCCGCCGGCTCGGAATGATTCTGGCCGCAGCAACCGTCGCGCCGCCGAGAAAGGCAAGTGCGCAGGCCGACAGGCAGCGGGCGTTGCTGCGGACGATCGTCGTCACGCCGAATCGTCGGAACAGACGCCCCATGCGAAGCCCTTCCTCGAGAGCGCCACCGCGGCTGTCGAGTTCGATAGTTGCGAGTTCGCCGTCGTTGTCGTCCCCGAGCTCCTCCAATGTCTTGAGAGTGTCACGCAGCCTGTCGCTGTCGCCGGACTCCAGCGGCCCGGTGAGCTTTAGGCGATGCACGAAGGATCGGACGCTCCCGCCGGCACGGGGCAATTCGATCGTCTCGACCATGAGCGTCATGGCCGAGGCGCTGCACGTCGCAGCGCAGGCCGCGACGAGCGCGACGACAAAGGTGATTACAAGGGAACCCACAGCAGGCGGACCTAACGCCGCCGTTGCCGCCACGCTACGACCTGCATGTGGCTCATGACCTCGACGACACCGGGTATGTCGGCGGTCGCTCGCCGGCAGGCGATCTCCTGTTCCTGGTCCCCCACCTGTCCCCACAGGTGAGCGATGCCGTTGCGCACCACGACATCGAACGCCGCACCCAGCGGCAGGCCGAGCTTTTGAATCGCCGCGACCACGTTCTCTCGCACCGCATCGCTGTCGGGCGCCGGCGCGTGGTCCTGCTCTGTGCCCGGCGCGGGCCCCGGCGAGAGCATGGCCTTCACGAGATCGAGCCTGCTGATGACGCCGACCACGGATCGGCCACGCACGACTGGAATGTGTTTGACCCGGTGCTTCACCATCAGGGCAGCGACGTCTGCCAGCGCCTCCTCTTCCGTCGTCACGACGACGTTCTTCGTCATGACGCTGGAGATCTGTGCAGAAAGCGCCCTGTTGGCGTCGTTGGAATCGCTGGTGCTGTGCGTCAAGCCTTCCGCCGTCTCGTGTCCGAGCACATCGTGCTCGCTGAGGATGCCGACCAGCGCACCGTCGCTATCGACGACAGGCAGTATGCCGACACGGGCATTCACCATCGTTCGGGCGGCATCGAGCAAGGTCGCGGTGACGGCGATCGTCGTCACGCGTGTATTCATGACGTCCTTGGCGGGCATCGGCGTTCTCCCCCTGCTTTCCTCCAATGCGACCATCGTCGTGTCGGCGCAGCCAATAGTCCGTGGCCGCAAGGAAGCTAACCGAGGGCCGCTGAATGCGGCTTTGACACAAATCAAGCAACAGCGCGGCGTTCCGCACTGGATGACGCCGCCATTATGACACCAAGTCCGTTGCTACTCGCCTTTGTTGTCGCGGCGCGCCTGAGCGACTCGCGTGGCCTGCGAGATGCTGCCGACAGCCGAGCCCTGGACGATGTCGGCGCCCTTGGGGTTCTCGATGGGCTGCGCGCCCGAACGCGCCCGCCGGCCAGCCGCCGGATGATGGACGCGTGCAGCACGCTTGCGTGCCAGGGCTTCGGCCATGCGCGCACCCATGGTGGCGCGCTTTTCGTCCGCCAACACACGATCGAGGCGGCCATTGGCTCGCTTCAAGGCGCGGGCGAACACCTGCTTCTTGGCAGCGACACCGCGCTCGCTCGACTCGGCGGCAGCGGCCGCGCGCGGCTCGGCTTTGCCACGCTGCGCACGACGGCGACGCTCGACCTGACCGCGGAACTTCGCCCGCCGCTCGCGTAGCCAGCGCACCAGGTTGGTAAGCTCCTCGCGGTTCAGCTCGTTCAAGGCCGGATAGTGGCTGCGCACCACCGGCTCGTACTCATCGGCAGAAAGAAGGCGACGCTCGTCGGCAATCGAGGTGCTCATATTACCTCCCTATACTTTCGTGCAGGTTGCTCATCACGATTGTTGAGGCATTCTCCCGGCCCAGAGTTCCACTCACCGAGGAGCAGGCCATGCCAACCATTAAGACCCGTGACGGCACTGAAATCTACTACAAGGATTGGGGTAGCGGTCAGCCGATCACCTTCAGTCATGGTTGGCCGCTGACCGCCGATGCCTGGGAAGACCAGATGGTTTTCCTCGCCAGCCACGGCTATCGCGTCATCGCGCATGACCGCCGTGGGCACGGTCGCTCGAGCCAGCCGTGGGATGGCAACGAGATGAACACTTACGCCGACGATCTCGCTGAATTGTTCGACAAGCTCGACCTCAAGAACGCCGTCATGGTCGGACACTCGACCGGTGGTGGCGAAGTTGCGCGCTACATTGGCCGCCATGGCACCAAGCGCGTCGCCAAGGCCGTACTGGTTGGTGCCGTACCACCGCTGATGCTCAAGACTGCCGCCAATCCTGGCGGCTTGCCGATCGAGGTGTTCGACGGCATCCGCAAGGGAGTCACCGACGATCGTTCGCAATTCTTCAAGGATCTAACAGCGCCCTTCTACGGCGCCAACCGCGAGGGCGCGAAGGTGAGCCAGGGCCTGCGCGACTTCTTCTGGCTCCAGGGCATGATGGGCGGACTAAAAGCCATGCTCGACTGCATCAAGGCCTTCTCGGAAACGGATTTCACCGAGGACCTGAAGAAGTTCGACGTGCCGACCCTGATCATTCACGGCGATGACGACCAGATCGTGCCGATCGACGCGGCAGGTCGCATGTCCGTCAAGCTCGTGAAGGGCGCTACGCTCAAGGTCTATCCCAAAGCACCTCATGGTCTGGCGTCGACCCATAAAGATCAGCTCAACGCCGACCTCCTCGCCTTCATCAAGGGCTAGGATCGGTTCGCTCTGAGATGGCTGCGCCGTCCGCCTCTCTCGCGCCGGGCAGCGCCGGGCTGTAGGCTCCCCGCGGTAACTTTCCCGCGAGGAGCAGAAGCATGGCCGTCGTCGAAACCGAAACCCACGGACAAATTCTCGTCGTCCGGATGAATCGGCCGGACCGGCTGAACGCGCTCAATCACGAGATGCGGACCGAACTGTCCAAGGTCTGGAACGAGTTCCGACACAGCAAGGAACTCGAAGTCGCTATCTTCACCGGCGCGGGCCGCGGCTTCTGTGCCGGCGAGGACATGAAGGAGTCCCTGAAGGATGGCGCTCCCGGCGGCCGCCGACCGGAGATCGAGGATCCGTTCATGTCGGGTAAACTCGAGAAGCCGGTCATCGCTGCCATCAACGGCTTTGCGATGGGCGGCGGCTTCATGCTGGTCGAGCGCACCGACCTGCGCGTGGCCGTACGCGAAGCGGTGTTCGAAGTCTCCGAAGCCAAGCGCTGGCTGCTCGGTGGCTACAATCACGGTCACATTGCGAACCTTCCCTATCCCGTCGCGATGGAAATGGCGTTGGGCTTCCGCTTCACCGCCCAGCGCTTCTACGAAATCGGTTTCGTGAACCGGTTGGTCGATGCGGCAGACTTGATGCCGACAGCGCTCAGCATGGCGGAGCATCTGCTGACCCTGCCGCCGGCCTCGCGGGTCAACACCGTCCACATGATGCGCCAGATGCGGCCGGCCCCCGGGCCGGAAATGCAGCGTCTTGCCGACGCCTTGCACGAACATGGCGCCAAGAGCGACCTGATGGAATCGCGCGCGGCCTTCGCCGAGAAGCGGAAGCCGAACTTCAAGGGATGGAACGATCCCGAGGATCGCTATCGCCTGCCGACGCTCGACACAGTTAAGTAGGTTTGTCCGTCAGTAGGCGAGGCCCACGCACCGTGCCGGCACGGTGCGTGTCAGCTTGCCGCCGCTGGCGGCATGGAACACCAGCGCACCGGCTCCCTCGCCACGCAGGACGCTGATGATGATCGAATCATCCGGAACGATGCCGGTCAGCAGCATGAAGTGCTTGCCCGCATGCTGGATGGAGGCATGCACGGCGGGATCGCCGTTGTAAGAAACGCTGACCTCGTCGTTGCGCGTGACGATGTTGAACTTGATGCCGTCAGCGGCCACACACTGCGCCTGACCTGTCGGCATCTCCAGACGGGGACCTTGCGGCGTGTTGGTCCTTGGGGTGGTCATCGGACCGAGGATCGCATGACGCGGGCGTGGAGGCTGACTCGCCTGCCTGCCTTGAGCGATCGCCATTCGCTCCAGTTCCTGACGCTTTGCTTCCTCGTCGTCGACTTGCGATGCGATCGACATCGTTTGGTCCGCGAAATACGTCGAGAGGACATAACGCGTCGCGAGGAACCCGCCGACAACGACGAGGGCTCCCACGACAACGGCTATTCCTGTCTGCCGGCCGCCGTGGAACAGCGCCACGAAATGCTCGAGCCCCGCCCGCAGCCTGGTGGGAGAAGAGCCGACTGGAACAACGCCGCGCGCCAGCATTGTCTCGGCCTGCTGCGCTTTTGCGTCATAGAGCGCACGACGGTCCGGATCAGCGAGCGTTTCATAGGCCTCCTTGATCAGCCGGAAGTTCGAGGCCGCAAGCTCGGGATCGCCGACGGCGACGTCGGGATGGTAGCGTTTGGCGAGGGCAACGTAGGCCGCACGAATGACCGCCGGGTCGGCCGTTCGGGGCACACCCAAAATCAAATAGTGGTCGACGTCGACTCTCATCTCGCCGGAGCTTCCGTCCACGGCTAAGCTCCTGTCAACGCAATGGTTAACGCTCCTTTTTCTCTCGTCGCTCCCTGGCGCATCGGCGTCGATGTGGGCGGCACCTTCACTGACATGGTCCTGCGCGACGCCGCCGGTGCCGTGCGCATCTACAAAGCTCCATCGGTCCCGGCCGACCCGAGCGAAGGCGTGCTGGGTGTGCTGCGGCTCGCCGCACAGCAGCTCGACCTGCCCCTCTCCGCACTGCTGCGCGACTGCGCGCTGTTCGTGCACGGCTCGACGGTCGCCACCAACACCATCCTCGAGAAGAAGGGTGCCAAGGTCGGCCTGCTGACGACCGAAGGCTTCCGCGACTCGCTCGAGATCCGCCGCGGCATCCGCGAGAACCAGTGGGATCATCGCGCGCCCTTTCCGCAGGTCCTGGCGCCACGCTATCTCCGCCTGCCGGTCCGCGGCCGCATCGGAGCCGACGGTCGCGAGCTGCAACCGGTCGCGGCAGAGGATGTCGACAAGGCAGCCGAGCTGTTCGCGGCCGAAGGCGTCGAGTCCGTAGCGGTCTGCCTGTTCAACAGCTTTCTCGACAGCAGTCACGAACGTCGTGTCAGTGGCCAGCTCGCAAAAAGCTGGAAAGGTCAGTGGGTTTCGCTGTCGAGCGACGTTATGCCCACCATGGGCGAGTACGAGCGCAGCTCGACCGCCGTCGTGAACGCCTACGTGGCGCCCAAGGTCACGAGCTATCTGAAGTCGCTCGACCAGCAACTGCGCCAGCTCGGCCTGCCGCGTTCGCTCCTAATGTTGCAGAGCAATGGTGGCGCCGTTTCCGTCGACCAAGTGGCCACGCGCCCCGTGATGCTGGTCCTGTCCGGTCCGGCGGCCGGCGTCGGCGCGCTCAAGGGCTGCGCGGCACCCGGTGAGAAGGCCAACCTGATCTCCATGGAGATCGGCGGCACGAGTTGCGACGTCATGGTGATGGCGCGCGGCGATGTGCCTGTCGCTGATGAGCTGGTGATCGACGGCTATCATCTCACCACGCCATCGGTCGAAATCCATACGGTCGGCGCCGGTGGCGGCACCATCGCCTGGGTCGACGATGCGGGTCTCCTGCATGTTGGCCCGCAGGGCGCCGGTGCACGGCCCGGCCCTGCCGCCTATGGGCTCGGCGGCGAGAACCCCACCGTCACCGATGCGCAGCTCGTACTAGGACGCCTGCAGCCCGGCCCGCTGGCCGGAGGCGCCGTCAATCTCGACAGCGCGCTTGCCCGCCAGGCGATCGAGACCAAGCTCGCGAAGCCGCTCGGCCTCTCGGTCGAGGACGCGGCTGCCGGCATGATCCGCCTGCTCGAACAGAACCTCCTGCACGCGGTCGAACGACTCAGCATCGAGCGCGGCCACAATCCGGCGACTTTCACCCTAGTCGCTGCCGGCGGTGCAGGACCGATGCACGGCTCGTCCGTGGCGCGCGCGCTGGGCTGCCGGCGTGCCCTGCTCCCGCGTGCTGCCGGCGCTTTCTGCGCCATCGGTATGCTGCAGTCCGATGTCCGCCAGGATTATCTGCAAGTGTTCCTGGCCGATCTCGACAAGGTCAAGCCCGCCGCGCTCGAAGTAGGTTTCGCCGAGATCGAGGCGCGCGCGCGAGAAGCACTCCTGCGCGATGGATTCGAGGGCGAAGCAGCCACGACCGAGCGACATGTCGATCTCCGCTACGACGGCCAGCAGTGGCCCGTGCGCGTATCGCTGGGCTCCTCGGGCTTCGATGCCGATGCAGCGCGTCGCACGTTCGAAGCGGAGCATCAACGCTTGTTCGGCCATATCCAGCCCGGTGGCCGTATCGACATCACCGCACTCCGCATCGTCGGTCGTGGTCGGCTCGACTGGACACCGGCAGCGGCAAGGTCACCGCAGTCGGCTCCGCCCAAGCCTCGCGAGACGCGAAAGGTCTGGATCGACCCAACACATGGCTGGCGCGATGTGCCGGTCTATGACGGCGACGACCTGCGGCCCGGCTGCAGCCTTGCTGGTCCATTATTGATCGAGGAGCGCACGACGACGGCCTTCGTCGGTCCGCGCGATCTGCTCGAAGTCGACGAGCGCGACGACTTTCTGATTCACATCGACGCGCAGGCTGCAGCAAGAGAGGCCGCCCAATGAGCCCCGCTCTCGATCCTGTCACCCTCGCCCTCGTGCAGAACCGGCTGGACCATATTTCGCACCAGATGGGCTGGGTGATGACGCGCACGGCGCGGTCTCCCATCTTTAGCCAGAGTCACGATTTCTCCTGCTTCCTCGCCGATGCGCGCGGCACGCTGATCAGCCAGGCCGACGGCATTCCGATTCACACCGGCGGCGGCGGCTTTGCCGTGCGTGCCATCCTGCGCGACTTCAAGGATGCCATCGCGCCCGAAGACGTTTTCCTGCTGAACGATCCCTACACGGCCGGCGGCAATCACCTGCCGGATTGGGTCATCGCCCGGCCGGTATTCGCGGGCGCCAAGCTGGTCGCCTTCGCCTGCAACCGCGCGCATCAGGCCGATATCGGCGGCGGTGCGGCCGGCACCTACAATTCCGCTGCGACCGAGATCTTCCACGAAGGCATCCGGTTGCCGGTGCTGAAGCTGATCGAAGGCGGTCGCACGCGCGACGACCTGTGGCGCCTCCTGATGCTCAACACCCGCTTGCCCGAAGCACTCGACGGAGACCTGCGCGCCATGATCGGCTCGACGCGGATCGGCGCAGAACGGCTGATCCAGCTCGTCGAGGAGCTGGGCGTGGATCGCGCCGACGATTTCTTCGAAGGTGTACTGGCCCACGCGGATCGCCGCTTCCGCACCTGCATCGACCGCTTGGCCGAAGGCGTATGGCGCGGCGAGGAGCCCGTCGACAACGACTGTTTCGAGCCCATCGACGCCAAGATCGCCGTGACGATCACGGTTAAGGACCGGCGGCTGATCGTCGACTTCGCCGGCACATCTCCGCAAATCCGCGGCTTCAAGAACAGCTCGATCGCCAATTCGACGTCGGCCGTCTTCATGTCGCTGGCGTCGTTCTTCGAGCCTGACCTGCCCAAGAACGAAGGCGCCTTCCGCAGCGTCGAAATCCGCCTGCCCGAAGGCACGCTGGTCAATGCGCGCGCGCCGGCACCCATGACCATGAACACCGTGTTCGTGGCGCACGAGATCATCCATGCCATGTGGAAGGCATTGGGTCAGGCGCTGCCCGAGCGCGCGTCCGCTGGATGGTCGAAGGCCGTGCATGCAGTGACGGCAGGCCTGAAGGACGATGGCGGCCGCTATGTGATGTACCAGTGGGCGGGCGCGCCGGCCGGTGGTGGCGTCGAAGGCCGAGACGGCTTTCACCTCATCGGCCATCTCATCACCCTGGGCGGCCTCACCCTGCCCAACCTCGAAACCTATGAGCAGCTCTATCCTGTGCGCTTCCATCGCCAGGAGCTGCGCTGCGACACCGCCGGCCCCGGCCGCTTCCGTGGTGGCGCCGGCTGCGACTACGAAGTCGAGATGTTCACGCCGGCCGACTATGCATTCCGCGGCGAAGGCGTCGGCGCACCGTCGAGCTTCGGCGCGGCTGGCGGCCGAGCTGGCGCGGGCGGCGAAGTGATCCTCACCCTGGCCGACGGAAGCCATGTCCAGGCACCGAAGTACGGCGTTCAGCGCCACGGCGCCGGCACCTATCGTGCTCTGTCACCGGGCGGTGGCGGCTATGGCGATCCGAGGACGCGCGCGCCGGAACGGGTCCTGCGCGATGTCCGCGACGGCGTGGTGAGCCGTGCCAGCGCCGAGCGCGACTACGGCGTCGCCATCGCTGGCGACGGCCGCAGCATCGACACGGCGCGAACCGCCGAACTCAGGCGTTAGGGGCTTTACCCAGGAAGCGGTTCAGCACGTTTCGCGTGACCTGCTCGGTGGTGAAGTCGCCACGGGCGAGGCCGGTCAGCCATTCGCAGCTTCCGGCGCAGAAGACCTCGCCCTTGCCTTTGGCCATCGACACGATCACGCCCGAGCCGTAGCGCTGCGGATCCGGTCCCTCGGGCGGCGTCGGGCCCGGTGTCGTGCGGGTGCTGGAGTTCGTCTTGCCGTTGCCGAGGTAGTAGCGGAAGCCCTCGTAATCGTGCTCCTCCTCGACGCGTACGGCGGGCGACAGAGCGAGGATCTCAATCGTCGACGCCGGGGCGCCGTCCTCGCCCGTCGGATAAGGCAGGCCCTTGCGGAAGGTGTAGTCGAGGCCGTCGACCTCGTAAGCGAAGATACCGGCCTCGTCGCCGATCACGTCACCGTAATAGGTGTCGGCGCCCGCGAAGGCCCAGTGGTTCGGCCGGTAGACTGTGAAGCCGCGGCTGCCGCGCGGCGACAGGCCGCCCCAGGAGGCATAGACGCCCTGCAGGCCGTTCACGCCCATCGTGGTGGCGCCGGGCCAGTTGATGTCGGGATTCTCCCAGGCCGTGGTCAGCAGATGCGCCTTGTCGGTGCCACGCACCGGATCCTCCGCCTGCGCCCGCGCCTTGTAGCAAACCTGCCGCCGGCCTTCGTCCTCGAGCCGCACCTGCCAGAGGAAATTGCCGGCAAAGCGCGCCAGGTTGCCGCCGGCTTCGACGAAGGCGTCGACATGGTTGCGCATCTCGCGCGTCCAATACTCGTCGTGGCCCACGATCACGGCCGCCTTGTAGCGGCCGAGGATCTCCGGCCGGTAATGCAGGTCCGTCTGGGTGATCATGTCGAAGGCGTAGCCTTCACGCTCGGCCCACACGACGAAGTGCCGGTCGAACTGCGCCCAGCCCGCCGAGGCGAAGAACTGCGCGAAGCCGTTGGTGAAAGCCCACTCCTTGGTCGTGTAACGCGGCGCATCGAGCGGCCGGCGCTTCGGGATATCGCAGAGCCGCGGAGCACCAGGCGGCAGCCAGACCAGGCCACGCGTCCAGGGCCGTTCGATGCTGAGCTCGGGCGAGAATTGCGCGCCGTTCTCGCCATCGATGCCGTCGTAGGAGTTGGCACCAGCCCAATCGTTGTAGGCGAGCCACGTCGAGGTCGGCAGGATCAGCAGAAAGCGCCCCTCGGGCTTCGGATTGTTGGGCGTCACCACGAAGAAGTGATGCTGCACGAACTTCGAATCGTTGCCGCGATCGCAGGTCGACACGACGCGATAAAAGCCCGAGGCGAGGTCGGCCGGCAGGCGCCAGCGATGACCGACCGGCCAGCCGCAGCCCTTGCGGTAAGCCTGCTTCGGCGTCGGATGAAAGCGGCCTTCGAGGTCGCGCGCTTCATGGACCAGCACCGGCTCCTTGCCGTCGCGATAGACCTGCAGGGTCCAGCGCGGCGCCATAGCGCTGGTATGGAAGCTGACCTCGCTGCCCGGCGCATAGGACATCGCGTCGGTGTAGGTGTAGACCTCGGGCGACTCGGGATCTTCGCGCGGCATCTCGTACCAGTGCGAGAGATGCCAGTTGTTGTCGGAGTGCATCGCTACCGACGGACGCGGCCGGATGTTCATACGGCCGAACTCAGGCCGCCACGACCTCTGATCGTTTGTCACGCGCTTGATCTCCCTAGAGTGCCGCTGCGAGCGACGGACGCTTGTGTGCCCAGGGTCGGGCACTTTCCAGCGCAGCCCCCACCCGCATCACTTCCGTATCGCTCCACCAAGGTCCGGCGATCTGAAGCGCCGTCGGCAGGCCATCGTCGCCGAAGCCCGACGGAACCGTCAGGGCCGGATTGCCGGACTGGTTGAACGGATAGACGCAGGCATTCCAGCCATCCGCCCAGGACCCGGTCATATCTTTTGTCCGGTCGAACGTGATCGCCGTCTCCTGCAGGGTCGGCGACACCAGGAAATCGTAAGTCTCGAACAGTTTCTGGATGCTGCGATAGAGGCGCGAGCGCGCGAGCTGCGCCTTGCGGAAATCGACCGTGCCGAAGGCGCGGCCCAGTTCGATCCAGTGCACCAGCAACGGATCCATCTTGTCCCGCCACTGGTCCATGTGATGGCCGAAGTAGACGTTGAGATTGCCGAAGTACATCGTGCGTGCCTGCTCGGCCATCCAGTCGATATCGGCGCCGACTTCCTCGACGATGGCGCCCATGTCTTCGAAAGCCTTCAGGCAGGCCTTGGTGTTCGCCGCAACATCGTCAGTCGGCTTGCCCAGGCTCGACAGGAAGCCGATGCGCATTCCGGACAGGTTTGCAGGCTTCGCCGCAAACGGTTCCAGCGGCGGAGCGCGCAGCGACCAGGGATCGAGCGGCGACGGTCCGGCGATGGTCTCGGTCATCAGCGCCGCATCGGCCACCGTACGCGTCAGCGGACCGGCCACGGCATAGTTGAAGAAGGAGTCGGAGGTCTGCTCGTAAGGAAGCAATCCCGTCGTGGGCTTCAGCCCGACGACACCGCAGGCCGCCGCAGGGAGGCGAATCGAGCCCGCGCCGTCGGTGCCGAGGCCAAGCGGCCCGAGGCCGGCTGCCGCCGCGGCACCGCACCCGCCGCTGGAACCACCAGCCGTGCGATCGAGGTTCCAGGGGTTGCGTGTCATGCCGAAGGCTGGCCCGGTCGTGTGACCGTTATGACCGAACTCCGGCGTCGTCGACTTGCCGACCATGATGGCACCGGCCGCCTTCAGGCGTGTCACCAGCACATCGTCTTCGGTCGGAATGGTCTTGGCGTGGATTGCCGAGCCGTAAGTCGTGAGCACACCGGCCGTCGGAAAGAGATCCTTGATGTTGACGGGAATGCCATGCAGCGGGCCGAGCTTCTTGCGGTCCATCACCGCCTGCTCGGCGGCGCGTGCTTCCTTCCTCGCGGCATCGTCAGTCACAGTGACGAAGGCGTTGACAGTCGGCTGCGTCGCCTCGATGGCCTCCAGGACGGCATCGACATAGTCGACGGGCGAGAGCTTGCGCTTGCGGATCAGATCCGCCGCCGTGGTCGCTGGCATGAACAGCAGTTCTTGATGACTCACGACGCTTTACTCCTGAAATCCTAGAGTGCGGACGGCCCGTTTCCACCGGCTTCGTGGAGATGGCAGGCGACCGCGTGCCCTCCTTCGACCGGATTCAATCGAGGCTTCTCGACCCGGCATCGATCGAAGGCGAAGGGACAGCGCGGATGGAAGGCACAGCCCTTCGGCGGATCGATCAGGCTCGGCAACTCGCCGGCAACACTCGGCGCGCGCGCGCGACCAGGCACCGGCCGCGGCACCGCCGCCAGCAATGCCTGCGTGTAGGGATGCTTGGGCGCCGCATAGAGGTCGCGCTTGGGTGCCATCTCGACGATGCCACCGGCATACATGACGGCGACGCGCGTCGATATGTTGCGCACAACCGCAAGGTCGTGGGCGATGAAGAGGTAGCTCAGCCCCAGTTGCTCCTGCAGGTCGAGCAACAGGTTCACGATCTGGGCCTGCATGGAAACGTCGAGCGAGGAGACCGGCTCGTCGCACACGATGAAATCGGGACGCAGGGCCAAAGCACGGGCGATACCGATGCGCTGCCGCTGTCCGCCCGAAAACTCGTGCGGGAACCGATCGCCGCAGGACCGCGGCAAGCCCACCAGTTCCAGCAACTCCTGGACGCGGTCGTTGCGCGCCTGGCGGCTCAAGCCACCCGCGACGTCGAGAGGCTCGGCAATGGCGTCTCCGACACGCATGCGCGGGTTGAGTGAATTCTGCGGATCCTGAAAGACGAACTGCAGCCGCGAGCGCACCTCGCCCAGCGCGCCCTTCTCGGCTCCCGCCGCGATATGATGGCCGAAGAGCTGGACCGTGCCGGAGGTCGCCGAAATCAGGCCAACCAGCATGCGGCCGGTCGTGGACTTGCCCGAGCCGGACTCGCCCACCAGCCCCAACGTCTCACCGCGCAGGACATCGAAGCCGACCCTGTCGACAGCACGCAAAGTACGTTTCGGCTCTCCGGGGCGACCTCGGACCGGAAAGGTCTTAACAAGGTCGCGGACGGTGACGATGGGTGCCTCGGTCATGCGGCGCCTCGGGCCGCCGCACGCGGCGGGCAGCGTGAGAGATGGTCCGGTCCGACTGGCAGCAGCGCCGGTGCGTTACGTCGGCAGACGTCCATCGCCTCGCGGCAGCGTGGATTGAAGCGGCAACCCGGGATCACTGTCGCGAGATCGGGAATACTGCCCGGGATCGTCGTCAGACGGTGCAGATCGCCGTCGAGCTTCGGGACCGCGTCGATCAGGCCGTCGGTGTAGGGATGCATCGGACGGTTGAACAGTGCCTCCACGGGTGCCTGCTCGATGACGCGCCCGGCATACATCACGAGGACGCGCTGCGCGAACTCCGCGATCACGCCGAGGTCGTGGGTGATCAACACGACCGACATGCCGATCTCACGCTGCAGGTCGCGCAACAACTCCAGGATCTGGCCCTGAATGGTGACATCGAGCGCTGTCGTCGGCTCGTCGGCGATCAGCAGCTTTGGCTGGCAGGCAATCGCGATCGCGATCATCACGCGCTGGCGCATGCCGCCCGACAGCCGGTGGGGATACTCGTCGATGCGACGGCCGGCGTCGGCGATGCGTACCATCTCCAGAAGCTCGATCGCACGGCGGCGCGCGGCCGCTGCGGAGAGCCCCTGATGAAGCTGTAACGGCTCGACGATCTGCTCGGCGATGGTGAGCACCGGGTTGAGCGACGACATCGGGTCCTGGAAGATCATGGCGATGTCGCCACCACGCACCTTCCGCAGCTCGCGCTCCGACATCGAGAGCAGATCGCGACCGCCGAAGCGGATGGCGCCCGACGCATAACGTGTGTTGGCGCGGCCATGCAGGCGCAGGATCGACAGCGCACTCACGCTCTTGCCGCTGCCCGACTCGCCCACGATCCCGAGATTCTCGCCGGCGCCGATCTCGAAGCTGACATCCTCGATGGCCGTGACCCAGCCGCGGTCGCCGCGGAACTGGACGGTCAGGTTCTCGACGGAGAGAAGAGGCATGCGGGTCATCTAGCTCTCGATCTTCAGGCGGGGATCGAGCACGTCGCGCAGCCCGTCGCCCAGCAGATTCATGCCGAGCGCGGCGAGGCTGATGGCGATGCCGGGGAACAGCATGATCCACCAGGCTTCGACGGCATGATCGCGGCCTTCTGCGATGATGTTGCCCCAGCTCGGCGCTGGCGGCGGCGGGCCGATGCCGAGGAAGCTCAGTGCCGCTTCGGCCAAGATGGCGTAGGCGAAGACGAAAGTGAGCTGCACGGTGAGCGGACCGAGGCAGTTCGGCAGGATATGCTTGACGATGATGCGCAGATTGCTGGCGCCACTGACGCGCGCCGCCTCGATGTATTCCATCTCACGGATGACCAGCGTCGAGGCACGCACGACACGCGCGGTGCGTGGCACGTAGGCCACGGCGAGCGCGATCACGATGCTGGTGGCCTGCGGCCCCAGCGCCGCGCCGATGCCGATCGCGACCAGGATGGCCGGGAACGCCAGCAGCGCATCCATGACTCGCATAAGATAGGCGTCGAGCGCACGGAAATGGCCCGCCACGACACCCACGATGGTGCCGGCGACACCCGACAGTATCGCCACGAAGAAACCGATGCCGAGCGAAAGTTGGCCGCCGTACAGCACGCGCGTGAGCACATCGCGGCCGTAGTTGTCGGTGCCCATGAGGAACTGCTCCGACGGCGGCTTGAACTTGTTGCGGATGCGCATGCTCGTCGGATCAATACCGGTCAGCCACGGTCCGACGAAGGCCGCCAGCACCAGGACCGAAACGATCAGGAGCCCGATTTTGAACGAGCGATGCGCGGCGAGCTTACGCAACGCCAGGAAACGGCGGCGTTCGGCCAGTTCGAGCGTGCGATTGGAGCCGAGGGCGAGATCAGTCATAGCGCACCCGCGGATCGACCCAGAGGTAGATCAGATCGACACAGATGTTGATGACAACAAACGCGAAGCCGAACAACAGCATCGTTCCCTGGATCAACGGATAGTCGCGCGCCAGGATCGCCTGGACGACGAGCCGGCCGATGCCGGGCAGCGCGAAGACCTGCTCGATCACGACAGAGCCGCCGATCAGCAGGCTGAGGATGATGCCGGCCACCGTCACGACGCCGACCAGCGCATTGCGGAAGGCATGGCGCCCGACGGTCCGCCATTCGCTCACACCCTTGGCACGCGCGGTGCGAATGAAATCCTGGTCGAGAACATCGAGCATCCCCGACCGCGTCATGCGCGCGAGGAAGCCGATCTGGAACAGGCTCAGGATGAAGGCCGGTTGGATCAGCGAGGACAGCCAAGCACCGGGGCCGTTGGCCAGAAGCGGCGCATACCCCGCGGACGGAAACCAGCCCAGGGTCACGCTGAACAAGATGACCGACAGGATGCCGATCCAGAAAGCCGGCACCGACACGCCGACCAACGCAAGTGTCATGACGGCGGCATCGATCCACGAGCCGCGGAAATAGGCCGCGAGGATGCCCAGGAAGACACCAATCGGCAGCGTGATCACGAGCGACAGCATCGCCAGCGACATCGTCACCGGCAGCCTCTCCCCTACCGCCGACAGCACCGTCTGGTTGAGGACCAGCGAGCGACCGAAGTCGCCGGTGCCGAGGTTGACCAGCCAGTTCAGGAGCTGTTCCAGGATCGGACGATCCAGGCCCAGCTCATGGCGGATACGCTCCACCGCCGCCGGACCGGCGTCCGCCCCGGCGATCACCACTGCCGGGTCACCGGGGATCAGGTGCATCAGGATGAAGGCCATCACTGCGATCAGCAGGAGCACAGGGATGGCCTGTATCAACCGGATGACAACGATACGGAGCATGCGTCCTTTCCTGGCAGGTCTGCTGGGAGCCGTTCGGCGCTACTTGGCCGAAACGTTCCAGAACCGCACGAGGTAGTAGGGCGTGAAGTTCTCAATCTTCTTGTTGTTGAAGGCACGCAACGCGCCGGTGTCGGCGATCTTGATCATATACGCCTGCTCGATGACGCGCTTCTCGATATCGGCCCAGGCAGCAACGCGCTTGGAGAGGTCGAGCGAGCCGTAGAACTGCGCATAGGCGGCGTCGAGCACGGCGTCGTCCTTAACTTGCGGGAAGGTGTAGAACATAACGCGCCACTGCTGCGGCCCGAGCAGCGGGTTGGAACAGAAGCTGGTGGTCGACACGTTCCAGGTGCCGGTGCCGCGCTGCATGTTGCTGGCGTTCGTGGTCCAGTCGACGACATCGACCGAAACGTTCATGCCCGCTTCCTTCATCAACTCCGACAGGACGAGGATGGCGTCCTTCATGTTCGGATAGTTGGAGTTGGTCTGCAGGGTGATCTTCTCGCCGTTGTAGCCCGCCTGCTTCAGAAGCTCCTTGGCCTTCTTCGGGTTCTTCTGGTCGTAGTAGGGCTTCATCGCATCGCCCTGGTAGTAAGGGCTCGACGCATAGACCAGCGAGTGGCTGGGCTTGGCGACGGCATTCATCGCCCCGATGATCTCCTCGGCATTGACAGTCGACAGGATGGCCTGCCGGATCAGCGGGTTGCGCGTGGCGCCCTGCTGCGTGTTCACGACGTAGACCTGCATGCAGTACGGGAAGATGCTGAGCGTCGTGAGATCGGACCGACCCTCGAAGCGCTTGGCGAGCGCCACGGGAATGTCGTTGATGACATCGGCGCCACCGGACTGCAGGGCCGCAACACGGGCGTTGGCCTCGGGCACAAAGTTGTAGCGGACCTGGTCGAGATAGGCGGTCTTGCGGCCGGCGAGGCCGTCCGGACCGGGCATGCTTTCGTCGGCAACGTAGTTGTCGAAGCGCTTGATCACGAGATGGCTGTCCTTGACCCACTCACCGAGCGTGAACGGGCCGGTGCCGACGATGTCGACTTCACGCGCCGCCTTGTCCTTCTGGTCGGCCGGCAGGATGGCGAACGGATAGACTGGCGACTTCAGCACGTCGATGAAGACAGCGTTCGGGCTCTTCAACTTCACGACGAAAGTGTAGGGATCCGGCGCCTCGAACGACTCCACGTCAGCCAGCACGCTGGCGTTCGGGCTCACCTTCTTGTAGCGCTCGAAGGATGCCAGCACGTCAGCCGACGTCATTTCCTTGCCATTGTGGAACTTCACGCCCTTGCGCAGCGTGAAAGTGAAGGTCTTGGCGTCGGGGCTTGCCGTTGCGTTGGAAGCCAGAGAAGGCCGCGTGTTGTACTTCTCATCCATCGCGACCAGCGTCTCGAAGAGGTGATGGATGACTTCGAGCTCGACCATGCTCGAAGCGACATGCGGGTCGAGTGTGCCGGGACCGGAAATATAGGCGTAGGTCGCCGTACCGCCGCGGCGTGGCTGAGCTTCGGCGTCGAACGGCGCACCGGCCGCTACAGAGAGCGCCACGAGGGCGGTGCCGACCAGGGCGGCGCGGCGAAGCAGATGTGAAAGACTTTTGGTCATTATGCTCTCCCCTTCTCGATGGCGTTACGCTGCGCGGCGGCGCGGCCGTAGGCAGCAACGATGTCCTTGGCGCCGAGGTTGTACTTGGCCTGCAGGTAGGGCGTGGTACCGCCCTCGGCGAAAGTGTCCTGGATGCCGACCCGGGCAAAACCCGCCGGCACGCCCGCGTCCATCAGCGTTTCGGCGACGGCCGATCCCAACCCACCGATGATCGAATGGTTCTCGGCGGTGACGACGATGCCGGTGCTGCGGGCCAGCTCGACGACCAGCGCAGTGTCGAGCGGCTTCACGGTCGCGATGTTGACCACCGTAACCTTACGCCCGTCATTACCAAGCGTTTCCGCCGCTTCGAGCGCGGCAGCAACCGACAGGCCTGAGGCGAAGATCGTGCCGTGCGGGCCGCGTCGCAACACTTCGCCGGCACGAGAGAGCTTCTTGTGCGCGATCCCCGCCGACGCGGCGTCGCCGCGCAGCATGCGGAGATAAACCGGGCCCGGCGTTTCCAGCGCTGCGGTGACGGCGCCGGCCAGCTGCTCGGGGCCGCTGGGCTCGATGACCGTCATGTTGGGCAGTGCCCGCATCAGGGCGACATCGTCGATCGCCTGATGCGAGACACCCAGCATGGTCGTGAGGCCGGGCAGGAAGCCCACGATCTTCACCGGCAGCTTCGGATAGGCGACCTGGTTGGCGACCTGGTCGTAGGCGCGGCGCGTGACGAACACGCAGAAGGAATGGACGAAGGGAACCTGGCCCATGCGCGCGAAGCCCGCGCCCATGCCGATCATGTTGGCTTCGGCGATACCCGCCTCGAAGTAACGGTCGGGCAGCTCGGCCTGGAAGAGATCGGTCTCGGTCGGGCCTGGCAGGTCGGCGCACAGGCAGACGATGCGCGGATCCTTGCGCGCTGCCGCTACAAGCGCGTCGCCATAGTGGCGCGGCAGCGGCCCGCTGGCGCCGCGGGCGATGAAGTCGCTGACTGTCTGGTCGGCGGCTGACGACGTGCTGCTCATTCCAGTTCTTCCAGCGCCTTGGCGGCAAGCTCCGCCGGCAGCTTCATGTTGTGGCCGAGGATGCCTTCGAGGCTGGGAGCCCCCTTGCCGACCAAGGTGTCGGCGACGATGCAGGTGGGCGCCTCGGTATGGGCGCGCGCCCGGGCGAAAGCGCCGACGACGGCTTCCATGTCGTTGCCGTCGATCGTCTCGACGCGAAAGCCGAAACTCTGAAACTTGTCGGCGACCGGCTCGAGGCCGACCACGTTGTCGACGTGACCGCCGACCTGCATGCGGTTGTAGTCGAGGATCAGGCAGAGGTTGGAGAGCTTGCGGGCGCCGGCCATGAGGGCGGCTTCCCACACTTGTCCTTCTTGCATCTCGCCGTCGCCCAGGATGACGTGGACGCGGGCATCGCGCTTCTGGTGTCTGAGCGCCATGGCCATGCCGACGGCGACCGACAGGCCCTGCCCCAGCGAACCACACGTCGCTTCGATCAGCGGACCGATACGCTCGGAGGCATTGATCTCCAGCGGCGAGCCGTCCTTGCAGTAATCAGCCAGCATCACCTCGGGCAGACAGCCGCGCGCGGCCAGCGTTGCGTAGAAGATCGCGGTGTTGTGCGCGGTCGAGAGCAGGAGCCGGTCGCGATCTGGCCAGGCCGGATCGGCGGGATCGAGGCGCAGCTCGGAGAAGTACATAGCCGTGAATAGATCGGCCGCGCCCAGGCCCTGCTGCACATAACCCTGGCCTGTCGGCGCGACGAGGCGAACGACCTGGCGTCGCAGCTCCTGCGCGATACGCTTCAGTTCCGTCACGTCTGTGATGCGCGGCGCCGGCTGGTGCTCGCGCCCGTCCGCGCAAGACTTCGTTGTCGTCACGAAGTCTGCTCCACCACGGCCTTCAGGGCACCATCGGTCGCTTGCAGGACGCGGTCGATATCGGCTTCCGTGTGAGCGGCCGACAGGAACATGTTGTGCCAGGGGTGCATGTAGACACCGCGCTGCAGGGCCGCGAGGACGAAGCGGTTGCCCATCACAAAGTCGGGATCGTTGGCGAACAGGATCTGCGGCATCTGCACGGGGCCGGTCTGGCTGATCTGCACGCCGTGCTTCTTCGCCTGGGCGTCGAGGCCCTCGCGCAAGCGTGTGCCGACGGTGCGCATCTTGGCGATGGCGTCGATCTCGCGCATCTTGCGGATCGTGGCGACGGCGGCGGCCATCGGCGTGGCGCCGCACCAGAACGATCCCGTCACGTAGACCTGCTGCGCGGCGTCGCGGAAGCGGTCGGTGCCGGTGACGGCGGCCAGCGGATGGCCGTTGGCGATTGCCTTGCTCCAGCCTGCGAGGTCGGGCTTGACGCCCAGCGGCTCCCAGCTGCCGCCCATGTCGATGCGGAAGCCGGCGCGCACGTCGTCGAGGATCAATGCAGCGCCAGTCTGGTCGCAGAGACGACGGACCGCGGCGGCGAAGGCCGGTGTCGGCAGTTCTTGCGGCCGGCGCACGTCGTGGCGGAAGGCCGAGACCAGGATCGCAGCGAGATCGTCGCGCACGGCATGGACCGCCTCTTCGAGGCTCGCGATATCGTTGTATTCGAAGTGCGCGATGTGGGCGCGGTCCTCGGTGGTGACACCGGCCACCGACGGCGTGCACCAGGGAGCGGCGCCGTGATAGGCGCCCTTGGCGACCAGCACCTTGCGCTTGCGGGTCTCGGCGCGGGCGATGGTGACACAGGCAGTCATGGCGTCGGTGCCGTTCTTGGCCAGCACCGCCCAGTCGGCATGGGCCACCGTCTCGACCAGCAGTTCGGCCAGATCGACCTGGATCTCGGCCGGGCCGGTCATCAGCTCGCCCTTGCTGCGCTGGCGTTCGACCGCTTTCTCGACGTCGGGATCGCCATAGCCCAGCACGATCGGGCCGTAGCCGCACATCAGGTCGATGTATTCGTTGCCGTCGACGTCCCAGAGCCTGCAGCCCTGCGCCTTTTCGAAATACTGGGGATAGCCGTCGGGCAGACGGGCAACGTTCATGTGCCCCCACATGCCGCCCGGGATCACCCGAGCCGCGCGGTCCCGCAGCAATTTGTCCCGTGAATTCGGAAGAAGCGTGTTCTGAGAGGACGACATCCGACCTGCCAAATGAAATTTCCTATGCCGATATAATATATGATATATCAAACAGTCAATTCGTCCCCAGTCGACGAAGTTCGCACCCCGGTACAAAAGTCGCTAAGTCGTGCGCATGGACCGCGTGAAAGCCCGATGGAAACGCCGCTGATCTCTCGCCCGACCGACTATCACCAGCCCGAAGCCGACATGGCCTCGGTCGCGCGCGACAACCTTACTGCCCGCGTCTATCAAGAACTGCGCCAGGCCCTGATGGAGGGCCGCTTCCGCCCGGGACACCGCTTCAAGATCCGCCAGCTCGCCCAGTCGATGGGCGTCTCCGAGACGCCGATCCGCGAGGCGCTGATGCAGCTCGTCCGCGAGCGCGTGCTCGACATGCGGGCGGCGCGATCGATCGCGGTGGCGCGGCTCACCTCCGCGCAATACCAGGAACTGCGCGCCATCCGCCTGCTGCTCGAAGGTTTCGCCGCCGAGCAAGCGACGATGCGCATTACCGATGCCGCCATCGCCGAGCTACGCCTGTATCACCAGGCCCTGGTCGATGCCGAGCGCGACGGCGAATGGCGAAAGGCGGTGGAAGCGAACTGGCACTTCCACAACACCATCTTCCGCGCCGCCGGCCTCCCCGAGCTGCAGGCCATGATCGAGACCATCTGGCTGCGCAATGGCCCGCTGCTCAATATCCTCTATCCTCGCGCCGTGCCGACCTACCGAGAACGTCACCAGCATCTCAACGTGATCGACGGACTGGTCGCGCGCGATCCGCAGGCGGTGAAGCAAGCGCTCCAGGAAGACCTCATGGAGGGCGGCGCCAAGCTGATCGAACTCCTCGACGAGATAGACCAGGGCAAGGCGCCTCTCTATCCGGAGTAACGACGGCGAGGCCGGCGCCTTGAAAATCGCGCACGGCGAGCCTACTTTCCGGACCGTCGCGAACTTCAACAGGATGCGTAGAACGATGGATTTCCACCCGACAGCCGCAGCAGCCATTCGCTTCGTCCTCGGGGAAATCCGTCTTCATGTCCGCTTCGATCACCTTATCCGGTCTCGCCTGGTCCACGCCTGACGGCCGACCGCTCTTCTCGTCTCTCGACCTCAGCTTCGAAACCGACCGCACCGGACTGGTCGGGCGAAACGGCGTGGGCAAGACCACGCTTCTCAAGCTGATATCGGGCGATCTCGCACCTCAGTCAGGCAAAGTTTCCGTGAACGGCACCATCGGAGTCCTGCGCCAGGCCGTTCAGGTGACACCGGATGAAACCGTGGCCGATCTGTTCGGCGTGCGCGATGGCCTCGATCTCCTGCGCCGCGCGGACGAAGGACGGGCCAGCGTCGAGGAACTCGCCACCGCCGACTGGACGCTGGAGACCCGCATGGCCGCGGCACTCGGCCGTCTCGGCCTGGACGTGCCATCGGAAACTCCGCTGACGGCATTGTCCGGCGGGCAGCGCACGCGGGTTGGGCTCGCAGCCCTCGTCTTCTCGGAACCCGACTTCATCCTGCTGGACGAACCGACCAACAATCTCGACAGGGAAGGTCGGCAAGTCGTCGTCGACCTTCTGACGAGCTGGCGGTCGGGCGCAATCGTGGTCAGCCATGACCGGGAATTGCTGGATACGATGGACGCCATCGTCGAGCTGACGTCCCTCGGCGCCACGCGCTACGGCGGCAACTGGAGTCACTACCGCGAGCGCAAGGCGATCGAACTCGCGGCGGCGCGACACGATCTTGCCGACGCCGAAAAGCGCATGGAGGAAATCAATCGGCGTACGCAGGAGAAAGTCGAGCGCCAGGCCCGGAGGGATCGCGCGGGTCGCACCAAGAAAGAGAAAGGCGACATACCGCGTCTCGTTCTGAACGCACGAAAGGAACTCAGCGAAAATACGAGCGGTGGAGCCGCTCGCCTTGCCCAGCGGCAACGCTCGCAAGCCCTCGAAGACACGGCATCCGCCCGCCAACTCATCGAGATCCTGCAGCCTCTATCCGTCGTTCTGCCGTCGACGAACTTGCCGGCGAGCAAGACGGTGCTCAGGATCGACGATGCCAGCGTCGGCTTCGAGCCGGGCCGGCCGATCCTCCGCAACCTCTCATTCTCAATCACCGGTCCGGAGCGCGTTGCCGTCACCGGACCGAATGGTTCCGGCAAGACGACGCTACTGGCGCTGATCACCAGACAACTGGTGCCCTGGCAGGGAACGGCACAGCGCATGACCGACTTCGCCCTGCTCGACCAGCGCGTCAGCTTGCTCGATCCGGCGACGTCGATCCGGGACAACTTCAAGCGGCTCAATCCGCAGGCCGATGAGAATACCTGCCGCGCCGCCCTCGCCCGTTTCATGTTCCGCGCCGATGCAGCGCTTCAAACCGTCTCCAGCTTGAGCGGAGGGCAGTTGCTGCGCGCGGGGCTTGCTTGCGTTCTGGGAGGCACCACGCTTCCCCCGTTCCTGATCCTCGACGAACCGACGAACCATCTCGACATCGACGCAATCGAGGCGGTCGAGGCAGGCTTGCGCGCCTACGATGGTGCACTGCTCGTCGTCAGCCACGACGAGACTTTCCTGCAGGCGATCGGAATCACCCGGCGCTTCGAACTTGGCAGTTCAGGCGGCGCGTAGCCAGATCGCGGTATCGTGGAATGCCGCGCCGCCGCTGGGCGGCACGGGGTCGGCGCCGATCAGGACATTGACGCCGACGCGGCCCGGATAGGCATCGCTCGGCCAGTTACCCTCGACCACGACGACACCCGGCTTGGCCGTCTCCAGCGGCCGCGCGCGTAGCCTCACCTCGCCGCGCTCGTTGCCGATCCTGACGAGCGTTCCTTCGACGACGCCGAGGCGTTCTGCATCGTCGGGATGGATCACGGCACGTGGCTCGACTTCGCGCGCGATCGAACTCGGCGTCTCGGTGAAGGTCGTGTTGAGGAAGGTGCGGGCCGGCGGCACGATCAGCCGGAACGGCAGTTCGTTAGTCGCCTGTTCGACATTCTCTCGGTGCACGGGCAACGCCGTCATGCCCGCGTGATAGGGACCGACCGCCGCCCAGTCTGGCTTAAAGTGAAAACGGCCATCGCTCGACGGGAAGCCGTCGAAAAAATGCTCCTTCTCGAAACTCTGGGCGCAATCGAGCCAGCCGCGCTCCTTCGCTTCTTCCCAGGTGCCCCTGCCGGACGCGCGCAAGGTCGCATCGAGCATGTCGACGGCACTCATCTCGAAACTCGGATGGTTAGCGCCGAGCCGCTTCGCCAGCTGGCAGATCAGCTCATGGTTGGTGCGGCACTCCTCGTAGCGATCCAGTACCCGCGGACCGACCGTGATGTGTGTCTGTCCATAGGCCAAGTAGAGATCGTCGTATTCGAGGAACATCGCCGCCGGTAGCAGGATGTCGGCGTACTTCGCCGTCGCCGTCATGAACTGCTCGTGCACGCACAGGAACAGGTCCTCGCGGCCAAGCCCCTTCGCCACGGCCGCGCTGTCGGGCGCGACATTGGCCGAGTTGGCGTTCTGCATCAGCATCGCCATCACCGGTGGTCCGCCAGCCAACGCCGTCTGGTCACCGCAGAGGATCGGGCCGATGCGTGACTGGTCGAGGACGCGCGTCGCGGGATTGAGGAGGTCCAGTCCCCAGGCGAGCTTGAGGTCGAGGTTCCAGATGTCCCAATTGATGAAGAAGGCACCCCCACCCGGATGCTTCCAGGCGCCCGTGATCGCGGGTAGACAGCTTACGGCGTGCATCGCCGAAGAACCGTTGCGCGAGCGCGTAAAGCCGAACCCAAGACGCAGGAAGGAACGTTCGGTGCGTCCGTAGAGCCGCGCGAAGTCGACGATCTCTTCGACCGAGAGGCCAGTGAGAGCAGCCGCCCATTCCGGCGTCTTGTCGGCAAGGTGGGCTTCGACGTCGGCGCCGAAATCGGTGTAGCGCGCGAGATAGTCGCGGTCGGCGAAGCCCTCCTTCAGGAGGATATGCATCATCGCCAGTGCCAGTGCGCCGTCGCTGCCGGGACGCAGCACCAGCGCGATATCCGCCGCCTCGATGGAGGGCGTTCGATAGACGTCGATCACCACGAGCTTGGCGCCGCGCTGTTTGCGCGCCTTGGCGATGTGCGTCATCGCATTGACCTGCGTGGAAACCGGATTGCCGCCCCATACGATGATCAGGTCGGACTGTGCCATCTCGCGCGGATCGGGGCCCATGAGCTTGCCCACGCCCGCGCGCCAGCCCGCTTCAGCCGGCGTCATGCAGATGGTGCTGTGCTGGCGGGAGTAACCGAATGCGTGGCGCAGCCGGTCGATGCCCCAGCGCTGGACAACGCCCATCGTTCCGCCGGAGTGATAGGGCCAGACCGACTGGCTGCCGTGGGTCTGCGTTGCGCGCACGAAAGCCTCGGCGACTTCGTCGAGCGCTGCTTCCCAGGAGATCGGACGGAACTCGCCCGCGCCCTTTTCCCCAATCCGTTGCAGAGGTTGCTTCAGGCGATCCGGGTGATGGGCACGCTCGGCATAGCGCGCGACCTTGGCGCAGACGACGCCGTCGGTGTAGCAGTTACCGGCCGCGCCGCGAATGCGGCCGATCCGGGTCGACGACAGGCGCTCGACCTCGAGCGAACACCCGCTCGGGCAGTCATGCGGACACGCCGACTTCCAG
>CALROF020000020.1:0-48097 GCA_943369775.1 Reyranella massiliensis 521 | reverse complement strand
GCTTCTGGTCGGCAATGACGGCCGCGACGGCGGCGTCTGCCGAGCGCCGAACGACTTCCGGCGGAAACGAAAGTGTGGAGCCCACATCGCGCTCCACCAGGAGTCTTGTTTCTTGCGCCTGGAGGGCGGCGACCTGGCTGCGATAGGTTTCACTCTGTGCATCGACCCGTGTTGGATCCAGCCGGAGCAGGACCTGTCCTTGGGCAACAACATCGCCATCTCGCACGAGGATTTCCCGCACGATGCCGCCCTCCAGATGCTGTACCGTCTTTCGGTTCGACTCGACGGCAACGACTCCTGAACTGACGGCGGCACCGTCTAGCCGTGCCAGGCTTGCCCATCCGACAAACACGCCGAACCCGACAATGACGATGGCGCGGCCGACACGCGCCACGCGCTGCCAATCCGCCGGAGGCAAAGGGGCTAACCCGGCCGGCGTCGTCTCGGTTCGTTGCGCTGCCGTCATCGGCTGGTCCACATGCTGAGGCCCGTCTCTATGTTCTAGCGCCCGAACGGACGACAGCGAGCCTCTGCGAGCGACTGTTGCTCAGGCGCGCGACGATCTGGTCGCGCTCGCCGAGGGCATGCACGGTTCCGGAATGCATGACCAGTACGTCGTCGCAGTGGTTGATCATGGTCATGCGGTGCGTGACGATGATGACGATGGCACCGCGCTCCCGCATTTTTGCCATTGTCCTGGCGAGGCTCTCCTCGCCGATGGCATCGAGGTTGGAATTCGGCTCGTCGAGAACGAGCAGGCAGGGGTCGCCATAGACGGCGCGCGCCAGGGCGATGCGCTGCCGCTGCCCTCCGGAAAGGACATGACCGTCGGGACCGAGCTTCGTGTTCAGTCCGTCGGGCAGGCCACGAATGATATCCTGGACGCCCGCAAGCTCGATTGCATCTAGAACGGCATCGTCGTCGCCGCCCTGGAAACGGCCAATGTTCTCCGCGACGGTTCCCGCCAGCAGCTCGACATCTTGCGGGACGTAGCCTACCCAGCGGCCGAGCTCGTCCTGGTCCCAGTGGGCTATGTCGTGGCCATCCAGCGCCACGGCGCCGCGCTGTGGCCGCCAGATCCCGACCAGAAGCCTCGCCAGTGACGATTTGCCGGCACCGCTTGCGCCGACAACGCCGAGAATTCTGCCACGGTTAGCGGTGAGAGAGACATCGTTCAGGATCGTCGAGGTGCGACCCGGCGCCACGACGGTGGCCCGCGATACCACGAGAGGGCCGGCGGGTCGTGGCAAGGCGAAGCGTTCCTTGTCGTGCGCACCGGCATCCTGCAACAACGTCTCCAGTCGACCGGCCGAAAGGCGAACCGACCAGAAAGTCCTCCAGCCCGAAACGACCGCATCGACCGGCTGGATGGCGCGCGACGAGAGGACGGATGCTGCGAAGATGATGCCGCCGCCCGTCTGCTGCTCGAGAAAGAGCAGGATGCCGACCGTCATCATGATGGGCCCCTGAGCATGACGGATAAAGCGGAGAACTTCTCCGACGACTCCCGTGCGTGACCACGCCGTCGACTGCCAGCCGAGCATTTCCGACTGCCGATCGTGCCAGCGCGATGACAGCGAAGGCAGCATGCCCATTACACGGATGAGCTCCGCATTGGCGATGATGGAACGGCCGAGATCGGTGGCGTGGGCTGCCGCCGTTTGGGCCCGCCGGACCGGATCACGCACGAGCCACTGATGGATCAATGTCAGGCCGACAATGATCACGAGGAGGATGAGAAGGGTCACCCCCAGAAGCGGGTGGAACAGAAACGCCACACACACGAACAGAGGGGCGAAGCAGAGGTCCATCAGCTGCACGAGCAGATTGCCGCCGACAAATTCCCTGACGACATTTATGTCCTGCAGCATCGCGTTGCGCGCAACGGAGCTGAACTTATCGTGTCGCCGGTTTATCGCCTCGAACAGCTTCTTGGCGACAGCGTTGTGCAGCGAGACGGCCATACGCTGCAACACGCGCAGTCGAACAGATTCAAGTGCCGTCCAGAGAGCTAGCAGGCCGAGCGCGATCACGACGAGGAACAGCAACGTCATTTCGTTGCGGCTGTGCATGACCCGCTCGTAGAGCTGGAGCATGAAGATCGTCGGCGTGAGACTGGCAAGGCTGATCACGAAGCTGAACAGCAGGAGAGAAGCAAACGCCGAGCGATAAGGCCGGAATTCATGCCACAACAGATTGTTCGTCTGATCCAGCATTCAGGTTGTTCCAGCAGCCCCTATGTTGGATCTCGCGTCGGACTTCTTGCAATCGGTCCGAACACGATCAGATAGCGAAGACATCGTACGACTTGGCTCGTGATCGCGACATTCCCTTATCCGCATATCACCACCAGAGTCTCGGCAGATGCCAACCGACGGCGTGATGCGAAGAGGCCGAGGAGTGCGCCATGCTCCTCGGCAACGGAACCGATCGATCTGTCGGCGCGCTTATTGCAGGCGTCACGCCCGTCCGTAGTTGTCTTCGAAGCGCACGATGTCGTCCTCGCCCAGGTAGCTTCCTGATTGCACCTCGATCAGATGCAATGGTGCTTCTCCGGGGTTCTCCAGTCGGTGGCGCATGCCGAGCGGGATGTAGGTCGACTGGTTCTCATGGAGATCGAACATATCGTTGCCACGTGTCACCCGTGCTACGCCGCGCACCACCACCCAGTGCTCGGCGCGCTTATGATGCATTTGTAGGCTCAACGCCCGACCCGGCATTACCGAGATGTGCTTCACCTGATGGCGGTCGCCGTTGTCGATCGTCTCGTAGTAACCCCACGGGCGGAGCACCTTGAGATGCGTTGCTGATTCGCTTCGGCCTCCTGCCTTCAGCCGGTCGACGATGCGCTTGACGTCCTGACTACGATCTTGGTGGGCCACCAGCATGGCGTCGCCGGTCGCCACGATCACCAGGTCCTCGACCCCAAGCGTCGCGACCATTAATCCGCTGTCGGCGCGAACATAGCAACCGCGCGTGTCCTCAGCGATGACGTCGCCGAGCACGACATTGCCGTCGATGTCGCGATGTGCCTCCGTTAGCAGGGCTTTCCAGGAACCGACATCACTCCAGCCCATGTCGACGGGCACGATTGCAGCATGCTGCGTATGCTCCATGACCGCATAGTCGATGGATTTTCCCGGTGAACGCGCGAAGGCGTCCGCCTCCAGGCGCGTAAAATCCTGGTCTTGAGTTGCTCCGTGAAAGGCCGCGTTGCAGGCGTCGAAGATCGCCGGTTCATACCGTTTCAGTTCGTCGAGATAGACGTCTGCGCGCATCAGAAAAATGCCGCCGTTCCAGTAATGGTCACCTCGGTCGAGGAATTGTTGCGCTCGAATGGAATCCGGTTTCTCCACGAAGCGTGCGACGGAATGTGTGCCCGGCGCTTCATCCAGCGCGTGCCCGGCCTGTATATAGCCGTAGCCGGTCTCGGGGCCGCTCGGCTTGACGCCGAAGGTGACGAGCTTGCCGGCCATCGCGGCGGCCAAGCCCGTCTCGACGGCAATGCGGAACGCATCGGGTCTGCGGATAGCGTGGTCGGAGGGCAACACCAGGATCGGCTGTTGGCTATTGCCCGTGACGGCCATCATGGCGCCGACCGCTACCGCAGGCGCTGTATTGCGGGCGGCTGGCTCCAGTACGCTGGCGGCCGGCGCCACACCGATCTGGCGCAACTGCTCGGCGACAAGGAAGCGGTGCTCGGCGTTGCACACGACGATGGGCGGCAGGAAACGATCTGAGTCGGCAACGCGCGTGACTGTCTCCTGCAGCAATGACCGATCGCTGGTCAGCGGCAGGAATTGCTTGGGATGGGCCTCGCGCGAGAGGGGCCACAGCCGGGTGCCCGAACCGCCCGAAAGGACGATCGGTTGAATCCGGCTCAGTTGTCGCTCGGCTTGTGCAAGTCCAAGTCGTGTCGCCGTCGTCATCTTCACCTCTTGAAAGGTTAACGAAGTGGATTTCGGGATGAGCGCGGCATGTCTTGCTCGCTTGCAGCTGCAGCCGCCGATCGGCCTCCCGCACAGACTATGCCACGCGTCGTTTCTCTCACGTCGACTTCGACATCAGAGCAACCACCGCCTCACGCGTTCGCTGCTGCCAGGGGGCCGACCTGAGACCGAACACCGACGCAAAGCGCGCACTGTCCAGACGCGAATTCGCTGGCCGACGGGCGCGGGTCGGATAATCGACCGTGGGGATTGCGGCCAACGTTGGCCGCCGGTTCGTTGACTTGGCCTGCGCCGCCACGATCTCGCAGGCAAAGTCGTGCCATGTCGCATCGCCGGAGCCGGCAAAGTGATACGTCCCCCACGGTGCATTCCCGTCCGTGACACGCCGCGCGATCTTGAGGATCGCCGCGGCGAGATCGACGGTTGCTGTCGGGTTACCGTACTGATCGGCAACAACGCCCCAGCTCTCCCTCTGACGCGCGAGGTCGAGCATGGTCTTGAGAAAATTGCGACCATGTATGCCGTAAACCCAGGCGGTGCGTAGGATGATGTGACGCTCCAAGCGTGCCCGAACGGCTCGTTCGCCTGCCTCCTTGGATCTTCCGTAGGCATTCGTCGGGCCTACGGGATCGCTCTCCACGTACGGTGTCGGCTTGTTGCCATCGAACACATAGTCCGTGGAGACATGAACCAGCGGCAGGCCGCGCTCGGCGCAGATTTCGGCGAGAAGGGCCGGCCCCTCGCGGTTACTGTTGAAAGCGCACTCTGGTTCGAGTTCGGCCTGGTCGACATTGGTATAGGCAGCCGCATTGACGATCACTGTTGGCTTGGCAAGCTGGATCGCCGCTTCCACGGCCGGACGGTCGCAGATATCCGCCTGCTTGCGGGTCAGCAACGTCGCGGCCATGCACTCACCTGATGTCGCGACATCGAGTTCTCGGCCGAGCTGGCCTCCGGCTCCGAAGACCAGAACGTGCGGCTTTCGGCGGTCCATCGCGTCACACCGGGACCGTGGATCGTCGTTGCGTCCTCGCCATATCGGCCTTCTCCCAGGGGAAGGGGCTGGAGAATGCGGCGAAGGGAGGTAACGACGAGTCTTTCGACGACAGGACGGCATCCCTCGTGTCCAGCGGCCACTCGATTCCGATATCAGGGTCCTGCCAGTGTATCCCGGCATCGCAATGTGGCGCGTAGGATGCGTCTACTTTGTAGGCAACTACCGTGTCCGGCTCGAGAGTCGCAAAGCCATGCGCAAAGCCCTTTGGAACATAGAGCTGCTGCGGCTTGCTCGCGGCCAGCATCGTTGCGCACCACTGTCCGTACTGTGGTGAATCGCATCTCAGGTCCACCGCGACATCGAATATGGAGCCTCGAAGCACTCTGACCAGTTTGGCTTGCGCAAAGGGTGGGAGCTGGAAGTGCAAACCCCGCACTGTTCCTCGACGCGCCGAAAGGGACTGATTGTCCTGCACAAAATTTAGATCGATGCCGAGGTTCCGGAACGCGTCGCGCGACCATGTCTCCATGAAGTGCCCACGAAGATCGTCGAGCCGCTTCGAATGGACGAGCAAGAGACCCTCGATCTCTAGTCGCTCGATGGCAAAATTCATCGCGGTACCCTTCCGTGTTTGACCATCGAATGGCGTCCAACTAGGCATCGCTGCACAATTCGTTTGCAGCGACTTGCAGTTCTCTCATCAGGTTGTTCGAGATCGATCTGAGTGCGGGAGTCGAAGGTGCATAGCCGCCGAACCAACTTTCACTAATGGCGTCGCTGCATGACATCGATACTTGGCAAAGCGCGCAGCACCTCCAGACATTCGAAGATGAGATATGATCGGAGTGTTGCGGGAGTGATGCTGCGGCCACCCTTTGCATGCTTCTTGAAAAATGCAGGTAGTCACCGATTGAAACAGCAGATGCTTGTATGAGCTTTGATGCAAAGTAGTGCGAAGAATCAACGCGCTCTAGAGGCGTGTATGCATGTCTCGCTGCGAATCGAATCGAGTCGACTCAAATTGCGGCGTTCGCATATGCGCATTTGATCGCCCATCATTGTTGACTCCAACCCATGCTGGAATCGACTATCGATGCATAGGAGGAGCGTACGTGCCTCAGCATCTTCAGAACGAACAAGGACGTTTGCGAACTCATCGAGTGACGCGTGGCTTGTTCATCTTGCGGTACGTTGCTTCGAGCGCAAGCAACCTAGCGACGAGCATCGCTGCCGCTCCCAGCATCAAGGTTTCGTCACATAACGCCAACGACGTCGAATTGATCGCGTGGCCGGGCGCTTCTCCAAGCGAGTTGCTGGGCCCGGGTGATGGACTAGTTCTTCGTGTATCCCGCGATACGACCATTGCGCTCGAAGTCATGCCGTCTCGCGCCGGTGGAAGTGTCGATGCAGAGTTGCACCTGGAACCGGTGTCGCGTCTGGCTCATGGCGGCTTCAATCGGAGCAGCAACGTCGCCTCCACCGTCGGGCGTGCGTCACCTGAGATCGAGGTCAGCGGGATCGAAGTCCTCGCGCACGTGTCTCGCCGCGGCGACATCGTGATCCCTGCCGGTGACTGGATCTGCGGCCCCGAGTATCCGATGGCAATAGAAGGTCTCGAGATCCGTTGGCCTCACCGTCCGCGCGGACTTGAGATCGCGACTAGTGTCTCGGTGAGCAAGAACGGTTTGCGCAATTTGCCCGCGGCACTGACCGGCACCTTTGCCGGCACGCGCGGTCGGGCAACGCCAATCACTGGCGTCGAGCTCTCGCTCACGGGAGAGCGTGCCGAGGACTTCGTATTGCGTTCGGATGCTTTGTTTCTGGGTTCGGCTGTGCAGTCGAAGCGGGGGCGATCCATTTCATTGAGCGGCCCCTCTGGCCGCGAACCTCTGGTCGGCTTGCGCCTGTCGATCGACAGCGTGTCGACAGGTGACACCGCTCAGGCGGTCGCCGCTGCGTCGATCCAGGAACTCCCGAAGTCCCGGTCAAACTGGAGTGCTGGGGGACGCGTACGAGTCTTTCGGGGGTTGAAGCAACGGGAGGGAACGTCCCCAAATCCGATAAGGAACCGCGCATAGACGAGCCGATCGACCATCGACCCAAAGTGACTGAGCTCCAGCCGATGAGGATTTGTCATGGCAACATACGATCTGACTCATAGCCAAGTAAGCGACCTGGTGCAGGGCACTGGGCTTTTCTCCGACCCTGAATGGAGTCGCATTCTCGACACCATCGAGACGACGGGCGTTTTCGCTCCCGGATCGACGTCGGGTGACAAGGCACATGTGGAGTCGCTGGTCTTCGGCGAATCGCCTGGGCCGAACAGCGAGATCCTAGTCTACCACGACGCGCCGGAAGGTCCGGTGACGGACAATGGCGGTGCCGATGTGACGATTTTTGCGACCAACGAGGACGTGACGGCAACGCTCCATGATGGCGGCGTCATCGTGTCCGCGGGCGGCGATGACAAGATCACGATCACGGGAAACAGCGACGACATCGTGTATACCGGTGCAGGCACCGATGCGGTGTCGACGGGCGCTGGCGATGACACGGTCTATGCCGGCGCCGGCAACGACACGTTGGACGGCGGCGCCGGCAATGACCATCTGTCGGGAGAAGCCGGCGATGACTGGATCTCCGGCGGCGCCGGCAACGATGTGATATCGGGCGGCGATGGCGACGACTGGCTCTCTGGCGGCGCCGGTGATGACACCGTCTACGGTGGCTCAGGCAGTGACTCCATCGAAGGTGGCGCCGGCAGTGATCGCCTGTTCGGCCAATCCGGTGACGACACGATTGATGGCGGCGCCGGTGCCGACAGCATCGATGGCGGTGCGGGCGACGACTATCTTATCGGCGGTGCCGGTGCAGACACGCTTGTCGGCGGCATTGGCGACGACACCCTCGAGGGTGGTTCGGGCGACGACGTGCTCAGGGCCGACAGTTCTGGCGCCGGCGAAGACAGTCTCGTTGGCGGCTCGGGTGCAGACCAGTTCTTCGTCGATGTCAGCGATGACACTGTGGTCGGTGGGTCGGGCTTCGACACGCTCCATATCACCAACTTCGCCAGCACGGATGGCAAAACGGCTACGACCGAAGGAGACGTCACGACCTGGACGTTCGACGACGGCAGCACGATCGCGTTCTCCGGCATCGAGAAGATCATCTTCAACGATCAAGGGTCGTAATACGGGCTCCGCCGGATCGACTGTTCTGGAGGGGCCAATCGGCCCCTCCTTTTTGCCAGGGCCGCACGACGGCAATCCGATGTAATGATCTATTGGAAAGAGCTCTACGAGAATCCCAGACGCCTCACCTCCAAGTGGGGCCATCATCGAATTTTTGCGCCCGAATCCTACGAGTTGGTCCGCACCCTCCAGCTGGTGCCGATCGTTCACGCCGAGGCATTGCACCTGGCGGCATATTTTCCAATCGTCTGGCGCGTCCACGATGACCGAGCCGTTCTTTGTGTTTTGCGATCGCTGCTCACCGGTGGCCTCGGACACCCCGTCAAACCCACGCAAGTGGCCGGCGGGCTGCCGCTTGCATTGCGCGGATTTCCGGTGATTGCCACGGCACCGTCGGGCAGTGGCGAAGAGATCTGGATCGACGAGGTCGTGGCCGATCAGCCCACCGATGTTGGGGCACCGATCCTGATGGAGGATGGGCGTCTCAGTCGCGGCGTCGTTCAACGGATCCAAGCCGTCGGCAAGTTACGTCAAGCCATCGACATGACGCAGCGTCTCACGGAGGCGTTGACACGCCATCGCCTGCTGGAGCCATGGCCGCTCGACTTCGAGCTGACATCAGGAGGGGGGAAGATCCACTTCGACGATCTCATGGTTGTCAGGTCTCTAGCCTCGCCGGACTCCGACTTTATCGAGCACCTTCGGGAATTCGGCATCGAGGCCGCGACATTCATCGCGGCACACCGAATCTCGCTGTTTCGAATTTCCATCCTGCTGCAGGCGGCCCGTATCGCGAAGGCCACGGAAACGGTGTCACCCCAACTGGAGGAGGCGACATGACGTTGTCGCTGCTCGATCGTCCCCTTCGCTATGAAGCGCTGCGCGACGGACCGGGTGACGTTTGGCGGCGGCCGCGGCGGTACAGGTTTCTCGATCGCCTTGGCATTGTTCCGCTTTCCGACAGCGAGCTTCTCCAGACGTCTTTGTATCTGCCGCTGGCGGTGCTGGAAGGCGTCGGCATCCACGAGGTGGTCGCCGTCGTCCACCCGGCCTTTCTGGCTCGATCACCGCTCCGCGCCGACGGCCGGTGGGCGCCTTCCTACATGCCGATTGCACTACGATGTTTGCCGTTCAGAAAGGGTGGCCGAGCCGCGGATGGCATTGCGAAGCTCGAGATCGCGGCCGACCTGGAGGTTGACGACGATTCGGTGGTCCTGCCGTTGGCAGAGAATGGCCACATGCAGCAGGACTTGGCGCGTGTGGTTCCGTTGCTCGACCGGCTTGAGAAGGGAAGGGCAAGGCTTGCCAGCGCTGCCGCGTCGCTGGTGGCGGCAGACCTCCTGGTACCATTGGTCTCCACTGATGCCGAAAACGCGTTGGCTGCCGATGTGAAGTTGCTGGTGATCGACCCGCAGCGGCTATGGAATCTGACATCGTCGCGAACAGTGGCGCTCGCAGCCGACAGCTTCCTTCCCCTTGATCTCGCCACCGCCTTTGCCTTCTCGAGCCGCCTGTGGGCGTCGAATCTGGCACCTGACCGAACGACGACGGCTGACGACCCGCAAACGCCAGCCATGGATCCCGCCTCGTTCGGCCAGCACGCGCACGCAGCCTTTGCAATCGAGTTGAGGATCGATGACAGCTCTCTCTTCTCTTTCGACACGTTCGCCAAAGGCGAAAAGCGCTTCGTCGATCCCGGCTGTTGATGCGTTGTTCGTCCACACCAATTTCCCGGGCCAGTTCAGGGGGATCGCCCAGCATCTCGCGAAAGCTCGGGATATGCGGCTCCATGCGATCGGCTCGAAGACGGCGGCAGCCATGCCCGGAGTCAACCTAGTCCGGTATTCGGTATCGGCCAGCGACATAGCTTCCAGCCATTCGCTGGCGCGCCGCTTCGAGATCGAATGCCGACGTGCCGAGCAGGTCATCTACACGGCCAATCTGCTGAAGCTCAACGACGTCGATCCCAAGGTAATTTTCGTCCACTCGGGTTGGGGCGAGTCCATTCCCCTGCGTGAGCTGTTTCCGCGAGCGCGTATTGTCGTTTACCCGGAATACTTCTATCGGACACGGGGTGCCGATGTCGGATTTGATCCGGAGGCCGGTCAACTTGGCGTGGACGGTGCCGTTAGGGTGTCGCTGCGCAATGCATCCACCTTGCTCGCTCTTGCGGACGCCGACGTGGTGATCACGCCGACGCGTTGGCAAAAGAACCTCTTCCCTCCGGAGTATCATTCCAAGATCCAGGTCATTCACGATGGAATCGACACCCAGCGCCTGGTTCCAGCCGAGGCGCAGTTCGTCGATCGCCGGACGGGGCATGTCTTTCGGACGGGCGACGAAGTCGTCACCTATGTTGCGCGCAATCTCGAGCCCTACCGTGGCTTCCATACCTTCATGCGAGCCTTGCCGGAGGTGCTGAGAGCCCGCCCCAACGCCCGGATTCTGATCGCCGGTGGTGACGGTGTTTCCTATGGCACGCAGGCGGATGGCTTCGGCAGCTGGAGGGAAAAGCTGCTCGAAGAGCTCGACGGGCAACTCGATCTGTCCCGAGTGCACATGCTGGGCCACCTCGGCTACGACGACTACGTGGCCTTGCTGCGGGTTTCACGCGTCCATGTCTATCTGACATATCCCTTCGTGCTGTCATGGTCGATCCTCGAGGCGATGTCGCTGGGCTGCGTCGTCGTCGGCTCGGATACCGGGCCGGTGAAGGAGGTGATCGAGGATGGTGTGAATGGTCTTCTGACGCCGTTCTTCGACAGGGCGCAGCTCGCGAAGCAGGTCATCCGTGTTCTGGCCAATCCCCGCAAGCACGCGCGCCTGGGGCGTGCGGCGCGCGCTCACGTCGTCGAAAACTACGATTTCGAGAATCAGACGCTGCCGAATTATACTCAGATCATCCGAGCTGCGGAGGTGCCGGCGTAGAGTCGACGGCGCTTGCTGCCATGGTGGCACTTTTACTGGCGGAAAGACGTCGCCACCACTGGAGCAGCGCGGAGACGATTGCGGGAAGCGGCTCCTTCGCCGAAAGCAGGAGGTTTTCGCCAGCCGCCTTGCTTCGGTCCAGCGTGTGATCGAAGTGCGCTACCGGCAAGCCGAGCGCCATGATCGCGTCGACGCGCGTGTCGCTCAGGCCCCATCGACGTGAAGGAAAGAAGACGCCGCTTGTCGGCGCGTGGCAGGCCACAGGTGCTGGGCCTTCACTCGGCGGAGGGCCGAGAACGAAGACGTTGCCGAGGTCCATGGTCTTGAAGTCGTCGGTAACCGGGCCATCGACGATCACGCCGGCTTCGGGGACAGCTTGCTGCATCCGCGCAGCGAAGGCATGAATCAACGCCGAATCTTCGATCGAAGGGCCTGCTCCCACGATCAATAGGCTGCCTTCATGTCCGGATGCGAACTGAACGGTGGCCTTCCCGAACGGCGTGTCGGGAAGCAGATCGATCTTCGAAGCAAGATGCGGCATCCGGGAAATCAAGGCACCCTGGAAGCGCGGGGTGGTGGTCGACATCCGGCGCGCTTTTGAAAGGATCGTGGCCGTGACAGGCTTCCTGTCGCCACGGATGTCAAAAATGCCGGCATCCGCCAGCAGCACGTCATAGACCGTGCCGATTTCGGCGAAGGCTCGAGCGAAGCCGGCTGGCAAGTTTTGGGGATCCGCGATGGTAACGTCGGCGATCTGCAGTCGTGAGAGGTCGTCGGCCAGCTCCTGCGGAGCGCGGTCCACGTCGTAGGTGAGGAGCACGTTCTGCGGATACCCGCCTGCATGATCCCGCAGGTGGACGGTGACGCCGTCCGGCGTGACGTCAAGTGTCGCTACAATGGTGTCGAGGCCCGAGGCGTGCTGTGCGTCGGCGTAACGGCCGATCAGACTCTCATCGCGCTCGCGCGCACTGACCAGCAAGGTAAAGCGCTCTTCCTTGGTGAGAAGCCCTTGCCATTCAAGTCGGCCGGCCAGCGCCCGCAACGGATCCCGACTCACGAATTCCGCCGACTGTCGGCGATAGGATGGGTAGAGATCATCGATCCGCGACAGATTGTTCAGAACCAGTGCGCGCTTCTCGCTTTTGAACGACCGCGTGCCGGCATGGCCGACGAACACGCCGGTGGCGCACACATTTCGAAATCCCGCCCGACTGGCACGCAAGCAGAAATCGATGTCCTCGCAGTAGCCTCGCCCGAACTGCAGCGACAAGAGGCCGATAGCATCGAGCACGGCGTGCTTCACATAGAGGCAGAATCCGATGCCGTTTGGAAGTTCCACGAAATCATCGCCCTCGGCATTCTCTGCCGCCAACCGATCCAGTGCGGCGAGGGCATCGCTCTGCGGCAGTGGATTTTCCCGGAAGCGGATTGGCAGGCTGGTGTATTCGCCATTGTTCGACAACGGCGTCACGGTGCCGATATCGTCGTGCAGGTAGGCCATCCGTGCCAGGCGGGCACAGAGATCCGGCGGCGGAACCGTATCGGCGTTGAGGAGCACGACATCCTCGTCGGCGGCCAGCAGCTCAAGCCCGCGATTGACGCTTGCCGCAAAGCCTTGATTCACGTCGTTGCGCAGGAGCCCGATCTTGCCGTCGCGCGCGAGCTCGTCCAGCAGTGCCGCGATTCGTGGGTCCGGTGTCGCGTCGTCGACGGCGATGATGCGCCGCGTGAGGCGAGGTTCGGAATGCGCCAGCAAGGTATCGAGACATTTTCTCGTCGCGTCGAAGTCGTCATAGACGGGCACGATCACCGCGACACGGCGCGTGTCATTGGCCGCGACCTTGGGCAATTGTCGTCGGCTCCTCGGCGCCGGTGGCGCGGCGTGCCGCCGCAACCGCTCCGGCAGCAGCACGCTGTGTGGCGCGTCGCACGCCACCTCGACCCATTCGGCGTCTCCCGGCCATGGCCAGACGATGTCAGCGGCATGTGCGAGGGTACCGGCCATGCGGTGCCCGGGCTCCGCTTCTACGCGGTGTTCCGCGCCACCGTGGCCGGATGCTAGATGGCACGTAAGGATCGGGTCGCCTCGCCAAGCAAGCCATCCCTTAATGTGCTGAGGGGCGCTGTCCAGATTGCCTGCGGCCATGACGCCCCGGTTCCATAGGACCCGAAGCGCATCCTGGATCAAGGTCGTCGTCCCGTTGCCGACCAGAAGTCGGCGCGCTGCCGCCTCGCGCTCAGCTGGCTCGAGACTCGACAGCATCAGGCGATTCGCCATCGGATGCCGTGGGTCGATCGTCAGTGCGTTACGAATGTCTTTTCGCGCAAACTCGGCGCTGTTCGTTGCGGCCAGCGCAATCGCACGCAGCACGAGATCATCTGCGATCAATCCGGAGTGCAGCCTCGTCAAACGTTCGGCGAGCAACCAGCTCGCGGCGCCGTCACGACGTTCGAGAAGACGCTTTGCCTGTGTTGCCAGATCCGCTGCGTGAGTGACCGGCGCTAGCGACAAGCCCGCCAGGGCGCGATGAGCCGCCGAGATCGACGAGGACCGAGTCATGGATCACAGGTTGCGTGCGCCCCTCGAAACGGCACGCGAGGAAAACGACTTCCGATGTCAGCTCTCTTGATCAAACGCCACTCCGCACCGGGCCAATTCGACCAAGATTGCGGAAGGCGTCGCCATCTCCCTGAACGCCACGGCCCACAGATCGAAATCCGTCGACCGCTTGGTGTGGACTTCCGCAAACCCCGCGTCGATCAACAATCGCCCCAGCCGGTCGGCCGTGAACCCCGTATGATGCCGCATCGCCATCTTGCCATCCGCAATCGAGGCGCCGTGGCCGTAGAGCATGTCGAGGGCAGAGATGGGGCCGGCTGGGGAGAGGTAAGCCGTGTGGTCGGGCCCGTCTCGAAGCAGCGTCTCGGCGACCGATTCGAGATCGGGGCAGCGAAGCAGAGCGAAGCCGTCCGCCTTCAGCACCCGGCAAATCTCCTTGAATGCGAGCGGTACCTCGTGAGCGTGAAGATGTTCGATATGGTGCGACGACCAGATCGCATCGTAAGCCCCTGATGGGACAAACGCCGTCATGTCGTGAACGGAGCAGACGATATCGGGCCGAACGCTGCCGTCGATGTCGAGTCGCGTCTCATGCCAGCCGTGCCCCCCGAAGATCGGATGGAGCTTTTGAGTAGAATAGGTGCCGCAGCCGGTATGCAGAACATTCCGCGTGCGCCGATCAATCGGTGGCATCGACCCGGCCGATGTCATCCTTAGCACCACGGTGTCAGCGTCGCGCCCTCCGTCAGCCATTGGCTTGACACACCGGTTCTGCCCAGCGTCTCGTCGGCATGTGATGGCTATCGGCTAACAGGTCAACCTGACTCATCAACGCCTCGCTTGCCTGGACGGGTTGCGCAAGTCGATTCAAATATCGTCCTGACACGAGAGGAAAAAACGACGAACGAACGTCATTCCCGTCGAGAACATTTGCCGGATGAATGTGCGTATCCTCTCGGCTACCTAAGAGAACCCTACGCCAGGCGATGCTCTGATGCCAATGCTTCGTTGCGGCTATGCGGGATTCCAATTGCCATCCAATCGGCCCTCGGTCGCGATTGCTCGCAATGCTGCTTGCGCCTGCTTGTCGTCGACTTACCTCACGCTAGCAGACGACTCATCCCACAACTGCGGCGCCGACTGTCCGACTTTTGTGTTGGAGACTTTGGCGCATTGCTCTGCATGGCGGTGATTGCAAGGCGCCACCATCTCACGACGCTTCATGCAGCCACCTCTTGGTCCATCGCCCAGGTCGGTCTGGCAACATCAGGCCGCCCACGGGCTGAGGCTGTAAGGAGACCTGAACGGATTCACTTTGCCTCGTGTTCGACGCGAATGTTCAGTGCCTTGGCAGCTTGGTCGGCAGTGCACGCGTGGTAGTGCGCGAGCACTTCATCGATTATCTTCGGCTCGAGGCCGGTGATCGCCAGCATGAGGTCGCGAGACAACTTGGCGTCATGGTTCAGGTGGCGGAGGTATGCCGCAAGGTCCGGGTTTTTCCTTTTCTGCGCTGCTCTACTACCCAGTCGACGGTTCTCGCGGCATCCCGCCAGGATGATCAGCCCGAGCAGGAGGACACCTGTGAGGGTCGGAGCGTGTCGCTATGGCGACGTTACCTGACACGAAGCTCTGTCGACGAAGTGGTTGACCCGCGGACCCATGACCGCAATCCCGGCACGAACGCCAGGCCCAATCTGCGATGCCATGGCCCGCGTGTCGGTCACCAGGCTGCCGCCGTTGGTGAAGCGGCATTCGACGACAGGCTCAACCGGATTGCCGCTGTTGTTGTTCAGATAGAGAACAACCTGCCAGCGCTGCCCAGGCACTGCTCGGAGCGTAGGGTTCTCCATGTTGACGATCGGCACCGTCGGCCCAGCCGTAATCGGCACGGAGCCGACCGGCCTGGGGGTCACTCTCTGCACGACTCCCTGTGCCGGCGCGGACTGGCTGGTCGGATCGAAGGCGTGATCCTCTGGCAAGATCGGCTTGCCGCCCTGGCCGACATTCTCCGGCGTCCAGACCATGCCGGACTTGGGATCACGGAACTCGGGCGGGCCTGTAGTGGCCGACACATCAACGGCACTCTTGGTTGCCTGTGCCAGCACCGCCGGCGCGAGGGCCACGCCGAGCAGGCAGAACGATATTGTCGTCAGTGATCTACCATTCATCGCCGTCTCCTTTGGATGAGAGCGTTTCGTCAAGCACGAGACTTCAAGCCCAAACCGATGGATATCCAGCCAACTCCAGTGAAGATGAGATCAACAGCGAGAAAGATGCCAAGGAGGTAGAGGCTGCCCACCGGCCATTGCGCCACGATCACAAGGCCGACGAGCAGGGTGACCACGCCGGCCAGCACGACAACGACCCAGGGCGACCCTGCCTTCATGCTGAAGGCGAGGATGATCTTGGCGATGCCGGAGGCCACTAGAAATGCGCCAAGCATCAGAGTGAGTAGCTTGGCGGTGAGAAGTGGATTCTCCAGGGTCAGGATGCCGGCCACGACGTAGAGCGCGCCGAGCAGCATCCAGAGCAGGAACTTCCCCCACGACTTGAGCTGGAACGCGTTGATGACCTCTGCCACACCGGAGACGATCATCATGATGCCGACCAGGAACACCGTGACGGCTGTGGCGAAGGCCACACTCGACAAGGCCACGAGCCCCGCAACGAGATAGACGACGCCGAGAGCGATGATCCATCCACTTTTCGCGCGCAGCGGCTCGCTGGACGAGGGGACTGCGGGTTGTGCATCGGAGACGGCCATTTGTGCTCCTCCCTTAGATGGACGGCGATTCGCTCCTGCGTGATGCAAGCGCCATGGCGAGGTACGCCCAGCCGCCAAAGATCAGGGAAATGCCTGCGACGGTCGCGGGTGTGAACGAATGGCCGTACGGCAGCTTCATCAACAGGAGAGCGCTGACGATCAGGGCAACGCAGCCGGACAAGAGAAACCACTGCCATCCGGCTTGCTGCCGAACCTTCAATCCAAAGACGATCTGGGTTGCGCCATGCACCGCGAAGATGATCGCAATCAGGATGGTGATCGTGACGATGCCGGGAAATGGATCCAGCGAGATCAGGGTGCCGCCGATGGCGGCCACGATACCGAGCAGCAGATGCCAGATGAACCCAGCCCAATTCAGCATCTTCGCAGCTTGCATGATCTGCACGAAGCCGCTGATCATAAGGACGCTACCCAGGACCTCGTTGGCGGGAATGCCGGACACCGCCGGAACCACGATCGCCACGACGCCCGCAACGATCAGCACGACCCCCAGCAGCACCAGCCAGAGCCACTTGAGCCGAAAGACTTCGGCGGCGTGCAAACGCGCCTCCGGCCCTGTGTATCGGATGCTCATATCCGGCCTCCCGTTCGACTTGATCGCCGTTCGGTAGTTGGCACTTCGACAACGTCGCGATATCCTGCAACTTCCGGTACAATAACTCAACGGCACGACGGTCGCCAGCCGTCCGGCCGAGACCGTTGCGTGGGGGTACTGGTCCATGACGACAGAGGCCCCGGCGTCTTCGGCGTCATCGGGTACAGCCGCGGCGGGCCAAGCCCAAGGCGATTCAGGGGGGCCGGTCCGGGGCAGCATGTTTGTTGCGCCGCAGACCTTGGCGTTGACGGTACTCGCTGTCATCGCTGTGCTGGCGCTTTCCTGGTACTACGCGACAAGCCTGTTGCTGTTGTTCGCCGGTATCCTGTTCGCCGTGCTGCTCGACGCCTGCACACGCGGCCTCGCTCGGATCGTGCCGTTGACGCGCCCCTGGCGGTTCGGATTGGTCATGCTGGTCTTCGGTTGCATTGCAGCGGTGACAATCGGCTGGGGCATCGATCGAGCGCCGACGCAGGTGCGCAGCCTGTTCCGGGTGATGGACACGCAACTCGGCGTCCTCGAGAGCCATCTCGCGGCTTTCGATATCGACCTGTTCGGACCGGGTGGTCGGCAGGACCTTTCTCATCTGATCGCCGATCCCGGACGCCTGTTCGGCCACGTCCACTATGCCGTAAGCGGTGCCTACGCGGTCGCGATCAACACGATCGTCATCGTTTGCCTTGGCCTGTTCTTCGCCGGCAATCCTGCCGGCTACCGCGAAGGCGCGCTGAAGCTCGTGCCGTTAGGCGCTCGGGTGCGCGTACGTTCCGTCCTAAACGAAATGGGCAAAATGCTGCGCGGCTGGTTGCTTGGGCAGCTCCTGCGCGGCGCCGTCGTGGCCGTGCTGCTGGCGGGAGCCTTGCATCTGCTTGGCGTACCGGGCGCGGGCTTGCTCGGTTTGCAGGCCGGGGTGGCCAACTTCATTCCCTATCTTGGCCCGTTGATCGCCGCTTTCCCCGTGGCCCTGGTGACAATGCCGCTCGGGCTGTCGACGCTTGCCTGGGTCATGATCATCTATTTTACGATTCAGACCATCGAAGGCTTCTTGATCGCTCCCCTGATCCAGAAGGGCGCCGTGAACGTGGCGCCGGCGTGGACCCTGTTCGCTATCGTGATCTTCGGAGCGATGTTCGGTGCAATGGGCATGGCACTCGCTGCTCCACTGGTAGCCATAGGCCGGATCGCCGTCCTGCGGTTCTACGTCGAGGATTGGCTGAAAGATCGGGGCTAGCGAGGCGTGGCGATGCTCTGCTCGATCCGCTCGAGAAGATAGGGGAAGAACGGGTTCGACGACATGCGGAGCAGCGTGTCGAGGTTCAGGATCAGCACGCCGCGCTCGCCGCGCGGGGCAATCGAACCGAGATGGACGCCGAAGAATTCGTCGGTCTTGTCGGGATGCATGCCGTACAGCGAGTCGGTTATTGGAAACGGCAAGGCGACATGCGACAGCGAGAAGATACCGGCGGGGAAAGCGAGTGCTAGCGGACGCGTCTGCTCTGTCGAGGCGCCGGCCTCCGTTATTCGCTCGACGACGTCGTAGGTATCGACAGCGGCGTTGGTGATGGTGACCGTCCGGAATTTCCTGGGTGGATCGGCCAGAATCCGGGTCAAGACCGATTCGGCCGCGTTCCGCATAAGGGGACCGACGACGGCCGCGCGGTTGAGGTCAAACAGCACGAGCTCACTGCCATTGGCTGGCAGGTGCGCGTATAGCGCCGAGAGAATGGCCGGCGTGCTGACCGTGAAATCGACGACGGACTGGAAGGTGAGCACAGGCGGCAGGCGATCCAGCCTGCCATCGCGTGCAGAGCGCCGGATCCGGTCCTGCAAGGCAACGGTCAAACGGTGCGACTGGCGGGCACCATTGACCGGGAAGGAGTTGTACTTGAAGGGGTTGAACTCCGGGACGATGCCGAGCCACGCAGCCTTGGCGAAGGCGGGCAGCAGGGCGGGCAGCGAAGCAATGCCGACGAAGCGTGCGAAGCTCGTGATGCCGATCATGGGCGAGATCAGGATGAGCCGGTCAGGTCGCGCTAGTCGGTCAGCGTCGAGAGCGTCGAGGGCATATTTCATTGCCAGCGCGCCGCCGTTGGAGAAGCCTACGATGTGCAGCGGCTTCGACGGTCCAGCACGCCGGACCGCCTCGCGCACGGCCAGACGCGTGGCGGCATCCCAGTCCTCCCATTCGACATCGGTCAAAGCGGCCGGCACGGTGCCGTGGGCCGGCATCCGAATGGCCACAGCCACGAAGCCCAGCTCGCGATAGCGCCGGGCGATATGGCGCAGGCTGTATGGGGAATCGGTCAGCCCGTGCAACAGCACGACCGCTCCGATCGGAGCCCCCTCGGGTTCAAGAATGTAGGAGCGGTTCCAATCGTGGGCGAAGTTGCCGGGATAGATCGGGCTGCCTGCGTAGAACCGGTTGCCGAGGGCATGGGCCTGGGCATCGACCTTGTCCACAACCTCTGTGCGGACGTCCCGGAAGATCGCCTCTTCAGCCTTGATGTATTCCGCCCATTCGACCTTGTCGATTTGGGACGCGTGCATGTCACTGGGCACATAGGTGTGCCATGGTTCAAGGGGCGGCCCGCGCTGCGAGTCCCAAGTCCGCGCCACGATGAGTGTCACCGCGACCACGGTGAGCACGAGCAACAGGCGTTTCAGCAGCCGGAATAGTCTACTCGCCATGCCGGTGGATGATAGCACACGGATGCGTGCGAAGGTTGTACTCAGTTAGTCAAACAACTACGCTCATAGCTTCGGTGCAAGTCTTCGGCTTCGTGGCGCGCCTGGGCGCGGCCTCACCGGTGGGGCATGTGTGTTTTCACCGCCGCGACGCATAGGCTGGCCGACCTTCAATGTATCGGGCAACGTGCGGTCTGGAGGATCTCTCCGGCTCGATACCGGCCATCTTCATAATGTCGCGATAGAGCTGCTAACATTCCAGTCCAGAGTTCTTGGAAGGTGATCGCCGATGTCCGTCGAGCGTCCGCCACAACTGATCGACCTCGCGCTGCAGGGCGGCGGCGCACACGGCGCATTCACGTGGGGCGTGCTGGACCGGCTCCTGGAGGAGCCCTGGCTGCATATCGAAGCCATTTCCGGAACATCGGCCGGCGCCATGAACGCAGCCGTCATGGTCGATGGCCATGCCAGCGGCGGCAACGAGCTCGCCCGGGAAGCACTGGAAGCCTTCTGGCGCCGCGTTTCCCGTGCTGCCGCCTTCAGCCCCCTGCAACGCAGTCCGCTGGATGTGATGCTCGGCCGCTGGTCGCTCGATCACTCGCCCACGTACATCGCCTTCGACCTGATGTCGCGGCTCTTCTCGCCCTACGATCTCGCCGTTGGCGCTCCCAATCCGTTGACCGCGGTACTTTCCGAATCGATCGACTTCGCGCGTCTCGCTACTGCGCCGATCAAGCTCTTCATCACCGCGACCAACGTGCGGACCGGACAGCCGCGCGTTTTCCGCAATGCCGATCTGTCGCCCGACGTGCTTTTAGCCTCGGCCTGTCTGCCGGCGATGTTCCAAGCCGTCGAGATCGACGGCGAGGCCTACTGGGACGGCGGCTATTCGGGCAATCCGACCATGACGCCGCTGGTGCAGGAGTGCGTCTCGGACGACACGATCCTGGTCGCCATCAATCCGGTGGAGCGCCCGGGTGTCCCGCGTTCGGCGCGAGACATCCTCAATCGCCTGAACGAAGTCTCGTTCAACGCCGTGTTGCTGAAGGAGCTGCGCATGATGGCGTTGCTGCGGCAGGTCACGGCCACCGCCGATGCTGAGGTCGCACATTGGTCGCGCATGCGCGTCCACATGATCAGGAGCGACATGCTGGTCGAGCTTGGCTCCTCGTCCAAGCTCAACGCCGAATGGGCGTTCCTGTGCCTCCTTCGCGACGAGGGCCGTCGTGCCGCGGACGGTTTTCTGGCGGCGCACGGCAAGGACCTGGGGCAGCGCTCCACACTCGATATCGACCGACTGCTGGAAGGCGTCTGATGGGCCTGGCCGGAGTCCTGTTCGGCCTGGCCCTCCTGGTGTGGCTCGCCTTCCGCGGCTGGAGCGTGCTGCTGCTCGCGCCCGCGGCGGCCCTCGTGGCCGCGGCCTTTGCCGGCGAGCCATTGCTGGCGCACTGGACGCAGACCTTCATGGGCAGCGCCGCGCAGTTCCTCGCGCAGTTCTTTCCGCTGTTCCTGATGGGCGCGCTGTTCGGCAAACTGATGGAGGATAGCGGCTCGGTCACCGCGATCGCGCAGTGGATGACGGACCGACTGGGCACCAAGCGCGCCATGCTCGCCGTGGTCCTGGCTGGCGCGCTCGTCACTTACGGTGGTGTCAGTCTGTTCGTGGCCTTCTTCGTTCTGGCGCCGATGGCCGAAGCGTTGTTTCGCGCCGCCGCCATTCCCCGCCGGCTGATGCCGGCGGCGCTCGCGCTTGGCACCTCCACCTTCACCATGTCGGCGCTGCCCGGCACGCCGGCGATCCAGAACGCCATCCCCATGCCGTTCTTCGGCACCACACCCTTCGCGGCGCCCGGGTTGGGCGTGATCGCCGCGGCCATCATGCTGGGTTTCGGCCTGTGGTGGCTGGAAAGGGCTCGCGCGTCGGCGAGACGGCGCGGCGAGGGGTTTGGTAGCGATGCGTCGGCACCCGTGGACGTCGCCGCCGAAGATCCGCTGGTACGTGAACGAGCCACCACAGCGCACGCATTTGACCCAGCGGAGATTCATCATTCGCGAGCCACCGACGCTCCGCCGCCCATTCTGCTGGCGGTGCTGCCGCTGGTCGTCGTCATCGGCGTGAATCTCCTGATGTCGTTTGTCATCCTGCCGCGCATGGACACAGCGTTTCTCGCGGAGCCGCGCTGGGGTGGCACGTCGTTGTCGGCGGTTGGCGGCGTGTGGTCGGTCGCGGCAGCGCTCGGCGCGGCGATCGTCGTGCTGCTGCTCGCCAACGGGCGGCGGCTGCCTGCGGTGCGGCAGAGCATGGATGCCGGCGCCAATGCCTCGGTGCTGCCGGCGATCAGCGTGGCGAGCCTGGTCGGCTTCGGGGCCGTGGTGGCGGCATTGCCTGCCTTCGCCGTCGTGCGCGACTGGGTGCTGGGCATCGAAGGCGGGCCTTTGGTTTCGCTCGCCATCGCCACGAACATCCTGTCCGCACTGACCGGTTCGGCGTCAGGCGGCCTCACCATCGCGCTCGATGCGCTCGGGCCGACCTACATGAGGCTCGCGGCGGAACACGGCATCGATCCGGCGCTGATGCATCGCGTGGCTGTGATCGGTGCGGGCACTCTCGACAGCCTGCCGCACAACGGTGCGGTGGTGACCCTGCTCGCGGTCTGCGGGTCGACGCACGCCAAGAGCTACCTCGACATTGTCATGACGGGCATCGTGAGCGCGCTGCTTGCGCTGGTCGTCGTGATCACACTCGGCAGCCTATTCGGATCGTTCTGAACAGTCGCCCGCTCATGCCGGGCGGCACGTGTCCTCGCGGCCTCGACCGTGACATCAATCCCCCTCTACGCTTCAACCTTCACGGGAGCTAAGCTCGGCCATGACCTATCGGATGAGGGCCTGTCTTGAGCTTCCGCAAACCGGCTTTGTACATTGTACTGGCGATCGGACTTGGCATCGTAACGGGATGTGCCGTACCCGCGCGTGGTCCGGCGGTTCCTTCGGGTGACACGACGCGAGCCCTGCCGCTCGGCATCGCCAATGCGCGGTTCTTTGCCGACGGTGACACAGGGCCGATGATCGAGGAGGCAACCTTGGCGTTGCAACGCGAGCAGGCGGCCCTGCGCGCGGCGGGCGAGCCGACGACGCCGATGCCGCCAGCGTCATTTCTCGCGATATCCGGTGGCAGCGACAATGGCGCCTTCGGCGCCGGCCTCATCAATGGCTGGACCGCGACCGGCACGCGGCCCGAGTTCGCGATGGTGACCGGCGTCAGCACCGGCGCCCTGATCGCACCCTTCGCTTTTCTCGGGCCCGACTACGATCTGGCCCTGCGCGAAGTCTACACGACCATGACGCCCGACCGGGTATTCCTGCGGCGACGTCTCACCGCGGTGCTGTTCGGCGATGCCGTGGCCGATGCGAGCCCACTCGCCGAGACGATCGCCCGCTACGCCGACCAGAAGATGCTGGACGCCATCGCGCGCGAGTATCGCAAGGGTCGCCTGCTGATGATCGGCACTACCGACCTCGATGCCCAGCGCCCGGTGATCTGGAACATGGGCGCCATCGCTGCCAGCGGGCACCCGGGATCGGTGGACCTGTTTCGCAAGATCCTGCTGGCGTCGGCCTCAATCCCCGGCATCTTCCAGCCCGTTCTGCTCGATGTCGAGGTTGACGGCGCACGGTTCCAGGAGATGCATGTCGACGGCGGTACGGTTGCCCAGCTCTTTCTCTATCCAGCATCGATCGACCCCAGTGTGATCAGGGTTGATCGTCCACAGGCCGCCTACATTGTTCTCAATGCGCGGCTCGATCCCGAGCACGCCGAGATCGAACGACGTACCCTCACCATCGCCAGCCGCGCCATCGCGACGATGCTGACGGCGAGCGGCCAAAACGATGTAGTTCGCACGTATTTCATCACCAAACGCGACGGTGTCGACTACAACCTCGCCTATGTTGGCAGGGATTTCAAAACGCCAAGGACCGGCATGTTCGATCAAGCGTACATGCGTGCTCTCTTCGACTATGGTTACCGGGAGGCGGTCGCAGGCCGGGTCTGGCACAAGACACCACCCGCACTCCACTCCACCAGGGCAAGGCGATGATCACCTGAGTAGGTAAGTGGGCTTGACGGGCACCGGGCCCGAAGAGTCCTGGGATGATCGGAAGGGCTTCGACTATGGTGACCGCGAGGCTGCGGCAGGCGAAGCTGACATCGGCTTACAGAGTGTTCTTGTAGACCTTCCCATCCTTCATGATGACGATGAAGTTCTTGGCCGGATCCTCGATCAGCGTGATGTTGGCAGTCGGGTCGCCGTCGACCAGCAGAAGGTCTGCAAGGGCGCCTTCCTCGACCACGCCGAGCTTGCCGGGGTACGGATTGCGCTCGCCTGAAAGCGCCAGCAGTTCTGCGTTGGTCCCCGTGGCCATGGCCAGTGCTTCGGCGGGTGTGTACCAGCGGACCAGCTTCGCCAACAAGGTTCCGTGACGCTGTGCCAGTTGCGGGGAGAACAGGATGTCGGTGCCGAAGGCCGTCTTGATCTTGTACTTCTTCGCCAGCTCGAAGGTCCTGTCCGTACCGGCAAACACCACGCGCGCCTTGATGCTTTCCAGCGAACCGGGGGGGAACGCGTTCGCCAGCTCGTCGGGGAATGCCTGGGTGCTCAGCCAGATGCCTTTCTCGGCCATCAACTCGGCGGTCCGCTGGTCCATCAGATGGCCGTGCTCGATGCATTTCACGCCAGCGGCGATCGCCCGCTGGATCGACGCCGACGTATAGGCGTGCACCGTGACGTAGGTCCCCCAGTTCTCGGCGGCCTCGACGGCGGCGCGCAGTTCGGCCTCGGTGAAGGTGGACGCGTCGAGCGGGCTGTGCGGCGAGGCCACGCCGCCTCCGGCCGTCAGCTTGATCTGTGTCGCCCCCAACATGAGCTGCTCGCGCACGCGCACGCGGACTTCATCAGGACTGTCCGCGATCATGGCGGCACCGAGCTGTTCCCCCCGCGACTGAGTAGCACCGAGGGCGCGCGGCACCTCGAACGGCTGCCGGAAGTCACCATGACCACTGGTGACGGTGATCACCGCACCGGACGGGTAGATACGCGGACCCGCGACGATTCCCTCGTCGATCGCCCGCTTGAGCCCGAACGCCGGCCCGCCCACATCGCGAACCGTCGTAAACCCGCGCATGAGCGTGTCCGTAGCCTCCGCACCCGCCATCAGATTCAAGTAACCGATGTCTGCGGACAGCAGAGCCGGCAGCGTCGGCCTCACCATCATGGCGTGCCAGTGCATGTCGATCAGCCCGGGCATCAACGTGCGGCCACCCCCAGCGATCGTCTTGGCGCTGGCGCTGAGATTGGCAGGAATTGGATCCTTCGAGATCTTCTCGATCGTGTTGCCGCGGATGAGCACGTTCGTGTTGGCGCTCAATGAGCCGCTCTTGCCGTCGAAGACTCGGACGTTCTCAAAAAGGATGAGGGATGGCTCGGCGGATTGCGGCTGAGCGAACGCGCTGGCGACGAGACCAAGGACAGCAGCCAGTACGATGAACGCACGTACGATCATGGGATCCTCCGCAATCGGCTTGTGTGAACCTATCTGCGTCTTGCCAGGCATGTCATCCCATGGATGCCAAGTTTCTTGAGACGATCAGGATCTACCCGGACGGACTGCCATGATTTCGTCTTATGACCTTGAGCACCAGCAGGATTGCATCCAGATTCGGAAACACGCCACCGATGACGATGGCGCGGGTCGTGCTGCGGATGCTGCCCAAAGAACAGCTTCAGTTGGCGAACGCGGTCCATTGTCGCCAACGCCTTCCTTGATTGAACTCCGATCTCTTTGAAGAAACTGATGGCGGGTCGACGCTTGCGGATAGGAGGCAATTCTGAAGCAGCGCCGTGTGGAGCATCGCGTCAGCCACGGCAGGTCAGGCTCGAAGGCAAATCGCACTCGTCGCGGCAATCGCGCGACACGCGTGCTTCTCGAAGCGCGGCTGTTCAAGGGCTATGATCAAGAGTTCGAGGTACTTGGCTTACAGCGTAACGCCAGGGGAAGCGTCCGCCACCAGCGCTCGAAATGGTGAGTCGGATTAGCGCTCGCGCGCTGCCGTCCCGCGAATTCGCTCTCTTTGTTTCCTCTCTTTGTCGTCTTGCCTTCTCAACTCATCGTCGAAGGCCCTTGCCTTGTCCCGTTCCCGCTCCCTTTTCAGCGTCGCCGCCCTGATCTCTTTCGGGTGGCCTTTGTCCTCGGCAGCTTCCAACTGGGTATCCAGCTCTTTCAAGCGGCGTCGTCCACTTGTGCTGAGAACACTTTCCGTGTCGGCCCTACGCGCAGCACGCTTCTCTGCAGCCTTCTTGGCTGCCTTCTCTTTCTCGACGGCCAACGAATCCATTTGCGCCCCCTTTCCATGGCTCGCTAGGAAACCGCGAATTTGGCCGTTCGTCGCTTTTACTTTCTCAACCCATTGGTTTGGCCGCGGCCCTTCTTTTAGCGACCCACGTTTACAGCCCCTCTGATCCCTATCTACTATTTGCCCAAAGGCTGCATAAATTTGGGGCTTTGCCATGCCTGATCGCGAGCAAGACGGTGGTGAGCCGAAAAAGCCACTGAAGACGAATGACGCTTTGACTCCGCGGCCGCCGTCGAAGGCACCGCCGAACAGAGCGCTCGCGCCTAGAGGATTCGTAGGTACAGAGCCTGCAAAGGCGCCCACGCCGCAGTCCCTCGATGCTCAACGGCGGGTTGCGGAGAAAGACGCGCGCGCCCGGGACAAGGCCGCCCTCAAAGGAATGGTTGGTCGAGATCGCGAAGGGCGCGGTCCCACGATCTTGAAGAAAGACTTCGACAGGGTGCGATAGCCGTCTGACGCAGGGTAGGGGAGCATGGTAGAGCAAGGGGGACAGGGCGGCGGTCAAAGAGGATTACCGCCCCTTGAGACGCAGACGGCAATCGATCAGGAGCGCCTCCGCGAGCGGCGCCGCCGTGTCGCGTCTGAGCGCGACGAACATGACGACAGCCCTGCCGGATTGAATCGAGATGGCTCCCGGAGCACGCCTCCTGGGACGATGGCCTCCACACCTTTCAAACCACGACAATTGCTGATTGCGCTGGGCGTCGCAGCGGCAATTGCGGTGGCTGCGGTCACTTGGCAGTTCAGCGGCACGAAATCCGACGACGTCTCCAGTAGCACGAAGGCGCAATGGGCCGCTTCGTTTGCGGTCGCGGCTCCCACGGCGCTCAAGCTCGTTCCAAGCGGGGAGGTCGATGGCGCTGTGAAGCAGATGAAACTTCCGCCTGCACAGGAACAGGAGTTGAAGGAGGAGGTTTCCGCCGGTCGAACGAGAATGGTGTGGTTGTCGTTTCGAGACGTGATGGCCGAGGACGGCGATACCGTCAGCATCGAAAGCATGGCCAACGGCGTCATCTACAGGCAAAGCGTCGTGGCAACCAACAAGGAGCAGCGCGTCTATCTACCGGAGCCGGACGCAGGCCGCGTAAACATCAGAGGTGTAAGAGACGGAGGCGGTGGCATCACGATTGTGATCACGTCAGGGGGCGCGCCGCTCAATCTTCCCTTTATGACGGTAGGCCAGGTCGTCAGCGTCCAGACGTTCACGTCTCCCTGAGGTGCGCTGTGGCCTTCCGCGTATCCTCCCTGCCATTTCCGATAAAGCTCTTTGCCAGTCTGGCCGCTTTTGTTGTTGTTCTTGCCGTATTGCCGCAGATCGCCGGCTGGCTTGGCATCGCCGCGCTTGTGCTGTGGGCGGTTGTTGTCATCACTCTGCTCCATGCGGCGGGCCTCATGCCGGCTTTCATCATGCAGACTATCGTTGGCCAAGCCGCGCGCTGGATTGTTGGTACGACGGCCACGCAAACGCCACCCGTACAGGCACCGCTTCCCATCGGAGCTACGACCTCGACACAAGCGGCGGCACCGACCAGCCGCGCGGACGCACTCAAAAGAGGAGAGGCGATACTCTGCAAGCTGCGCGGCACCGATCCGGCCGTCTCGGAGGTCCTCAATTCCATTTTGCCGCGCGCGCGACAATTTGAGCGAGAGAAGCGGCCACTACTAGGCGCTGCCCGTGGGTTGGTGGTGATCGTTTCGGGTCCACCCGGCGTCGGCAAATCGACGGTAGCGCGAGCCCTTGCCGATGTCTTCTATGGCACCAGCGTCGTGACGAAGCCCGCGGTGACCGAGATCGAACCACCCGAAGGCGGCCGTTACGGCACACACTGGAAAGAGAGTCTCCAGGAGGCAGCCGACGGCATTGTCATGCTCGACAATGCCGGCTGGCTGGCTGAAGCAGATTCTCTCACGGGTACGGTAAGCGGGGATCCCTTTCTTCGCCTGGTTGTCGATACCGCCGAGCGGCTCCAGGGGCGCCTCACGGCGATTCTGTCGATCACCGATAGCGACTTGGCAAAGCTGGAAGGCACCACCGGCGGCCGCGAAGTGGTGCGACGGCTGACAATTAGGCGAATCGCAATGGCGGCCCAGCCGCCGGAATTGCTGGTCGAGTTGCTACGCGACGGCCTTGCCGCTCGTCGTATCTCAATACCGGACGGTCTTGGCGCGAGAGTGCGCCGGTTGATCGTCGAACTGGGGAACAACGAAGGCGAACGGTTCGATCATGCCGAAGCCATGCGACGGATCGCCGAGCGGCTGGAAGAGCAGGTCGCGGCGGCGGGGAGGCGTGAAGTAACCACAGCCGACCTGGAAGCGGTTTTCGAGACGTAGGAGCCAAAATGTCAGGAATTCGCATTGCCAACTCGGGAGGCAGCGGCAGACGCGAGAACCTCGCCGATATTGTGGCTGAGATGGACGCTCTTGTCGGCCTCGAGAATGTCAAACGGGAACTCAACCGCTTCATCTCGCTGTCGCGCCTGGCCGTGTTGCGGCGGGAGCGCGAGCTGCCCTCGGTTCGGACAAACCTCCATATGGTTTTTTCGGGGCCGCCAGGCACCGGGAAAACGGTAGTTGCGCGGAAGGTTGGCCGTATGTTGAAAGCGATCCGCCTGCTGAAAGGCGGTGATTGTATCGAGGTCGATCGCAGCCAGCTCGTGGCGCCCTATGTCGGCCAAACTGCGACAAAGACAAGAGAAGTCATAGAGCGTTCGCTGGACAATGTGCTGTTCATTGACGAAGCCTACACGCTTACCAATCAGGGCTCCGACCGGGATCCGTTCGGTCAGGAGGCGATCGATACCCTGCTGAGGCTAATGGAAAACTACCGAGATCGCCTCGTCATCATCGTCGCTGGCTACGACGGTGAAATGGTCAAGTTCATCAACTCCAATCCTGGGCTGGCCAGCCGCTTCAGCCGATTTGTGAAGTTCAACGCCTATTCGCCGAAGGATCTCACGCAGATTTTCGAGAACATGGTCGCGGACAGCAAGATGTCGATTGACGATGCGGGTCGACGTGCGGCGGCGCGGGCCGTGAAGGAAATTTCGGACGGTCATGCGAATGACGATACGTTTGGCAACGCGCGTGTCATTAGAGGATTTTTCGAGACGATTGTGACGGCACAAGCTGAGCGGCTGTCACAGCAGGAAGATCTCGAGGCGTTGGCTGATGCCGACCTGCAGACCATCACTGACCAGGATATCGCCGCCGCCGTAGAGGCGATCTGAACCAGCCATGGGGACGCTAAGCACACTTTGGATCACAGCCCAGAGATTGTGGTTCTCGGTGCCGCGATGGCGCTGGCTGACCATCGCCGCGATCCTCACGTCAATTGGGGCGTTGCTTTCCGACATGGTGGGATCGAACTCTGGATCGCAGCAGGCGGGGCCGGGCGGAACACCCAGCCCACCCGCGGCGCAGCAGTCGTCGACAACCTCGTCGACAACGTCGTCAGCGACACGGCCATCCGGACGCATACCAACCGGCCCGCCTATCGATCATCAAGCTCAGCTACGTCTTGAGAATTTCTACAAGGCCTACAAGCTGGTCGAAAGCAATCCCGCTGCAGGCGCACGTTGCGACGCCAGAGTCACTGCCCTCGCTCGACTGGCAAGTAACGACGAGGCGATTGCGTCGCCCGCCCAGAAGGATGCCATCGGGGACACGCGGGACAAATGCCTCGTTGCAATAAGGGAGAGCGACTCGCGCATCCGCACGGCCGTCGGCGCCTGGGAGAAATACAAATCGAATCCCTCCGCGGAAAGTGCTCGGGACGTGCTTGAGGCAACGCTCACGGACTTTGATCGCGAACGCAATCTGTCCGCCAAAGGCTTACCGGCCGGCGAGATCAGCACCTTGCGCGCCGCCGTTCTACGGTACGATGAGATCATAGATCGGGCGGTCACCGCGGCCGCTCTGTATCGCCCGGGCGATCCGGCGACATTGGATAGTGCGATTTCACTGGCGGAAGGTTGGACAGAACTCGGCAAGTTGCCTTTTCCTGTCGTGACGTCGGGCCTGCCTGCCCGAGAGGCCAAAGCAATAGAAGCCATGAAGAGCGCGGAGGGGGCCCTAGGGGAGGCCGACCATCGCAGCGGAGTCCTGCGGACAGCGCTTGGCAGGGCGCAGGCCGATCCAAAGGGGTTGGCAATCGCACTGGCTTTGTTAACCCCCTTTGATCAGGCGCGAGCAAAGGCGGCCGGCGTCGATCTTGTCGGAGCACGCAGTATCGCGCGGGATGCTATCCCGAAAACGATCGAACCGGCGGCGAAGAACTATGCCGCCAACCCCACTCGGGCCGACGCTGAGGCGCTGGTCGGCCTCGGCCAGCTCGCCAAGGATCTGGATGCCCGGCTCGATCCGGCTACGACCGAAATAGTCACCCAGGCCGCACGTCACATCATGGACAGCAACCAGCGACTGGCTAAGCTCCGGCGCGTTGCGCACGACTGGATCATCGGCCGGACGAAGGGAACGCCCGACAAAGCGCTGGATGACAAGGTAAGGGACGTCTACCGCGTCTATACCGGCGGAACAGGCCAGCTCTATGCATTCGACCGGGCGGCCGCAACTGCGGCAGACGATGACGCTCTTCAGACGATCAACGTTGCAATGCTCGAGATCGAGGGACGCCTGGTGCCAGGTACGAGCCGTCGCTCCGTGGCGATCCGGGTCGATACGAGCCGCCTGTCGAGCATAGATGTCGTCGCCAAGTCACTGCCCGCCGCCTTGACCAAACAGCTCGCCAGCGCGGGCTTCGTCGTTGTGTCGAATGCGGGTGATGCCGTGCTCACGCTCGCACTGTCCGATAGCTCTGTGCGCTCACTCAGCATGGATGCCATGGGTCGACAGCAGCGCCAGGTACTGATTGCCGTGACCGCAACGTGGCGATTCTCGGGAAAGATCGCACGTCTCGGCGATCTGGACGCCAACGGCGCCGACCGCGACCCGGCACGGGCGCTTGACCACGCGATTGACGCCGTCGCTGCGAACATCGTCCGCTCGCTTGGGGCTCTCCTCTCGCAATGATCTAAACTGCCCTTCGAAGACATCCAGCCTGCCCCTCGGGACGGCCGGGTCGCTCATCTCCCAGTAAAACCGGCCTCAAATCTCTTGTCGCGTAGTCTGTGCATACTTAGCGTCTGCCGGATAAGAGCGAACTGGGGGCGAATGGACAATGCACGCAACACTTCGATGCGCAGCGCTTGCGCTCGTCGCCGTCAGCGTCCTGATGGGGAATAGCTCGGCCGCGGTCGCGCAAGGCAGCCAGCTCACAACGCCACCTGGGGCACCCCCTCCGATCCCACCCTCCGTTCCACCTGCTCCGGCTGCTGCTGGCCCGGCGGCGTCAGCTCCGGGAACTCCCGCTGCACGGCCATCAGCGGCCGCTACGGCTACGCCAACCGGAGTACAACCTCTCAGGATTGGCTCGGTCGAAATAACCCCATCCCGCATTGTTCTTCGCCAAGTTCTAAACAGGAATAATGTCTGCCTCGAACCAGTGGTCCGGCTTCGCGCCACGAATATTGGGACTGCCGATTTGCGATTGGCGCTGATCAGTGAAGGTCTAAGTGCCACAGACGATCTCGGGATCACGTTGCTACAAGGCGATGCTCGAAACAGACTGGCTCCAGCGGTAGTTGGGGTCACACAGATCGATTCGCTTAACGAATGGAACAACGTCTCGACCTCAGGAACGTCGCGCGTCACTTTGCTTGCGCCGGGGCAGGCGGTGAGCATTCAACTCACGCGCGGTAAGCAGGTTGGATCAATACACTGCCGGCAAGATCCGTCTGGCGATTTTCGGCGGAGCTACAGGCCGAGCTCGGTCACGTTCACGGCGAATCTCGGTGTTATCGATATTAGCAACAATGCCGAACTTCGGACGCTCTCGCTCTTCGACATCCCGGTCGACCTCGCTCGCAACTAGGTCTCGCAGTGGCTCCGTCAATCGCCAGCTATCACGAAGCGCGGACCAACTTCTTCGCCTATGTCCTGATCGGGATGGGCGTCTTCGTTCTTATCTATCTGCTTCCAAAGGGATCATCGGGACCGACGGTTTGACTGGGCTGCACCGTGGTCCTGTTCGGAGGATTGATCGTTGCGGCTGCCACGTGGCGATTCTCGGGAAAGATCGTACGTCTTGGAGATATGGAGGCCAGTGGCGCCGACCGCGACCTGGCGCTGGCACGTGACCATGCGATCGACGCCGTTGCGGCGAACATCGTCCGTTCGCTCGGGGCACTCATCTCCCAATGATCCAGACCGCAGGCTGATCTCCAGGGGGCGGGTCGCTCATCTCCCAGTCGCGTCGGCCTCAAATCTCTTGTCGCGTTGCTGGTGCATACTTAGCGTCTACTGAATGAGAACGATTTGGGGGCAAATGGACAATGTACGCAACACTTCGATGCGCAGCGCTTGCGCTCGTTGGCATTGGCGTCCTGACTGAGAGCAGCTCGGTCGCGGTCGCGCAAGGCAGCCAGCTCACGACGCCCCCTGGGGCCCCGCCTGCGATCCCGCCGTCCGCGCCGCCTGCTCCGGCTGTCGTCGGTCCGGCAGCATCAGCTCCAGGAACTCCGGCTACACGGTCGCCGGTGCCTGCTATGACTGCACCCGCTGTGGTTGCGCCATCTGGAGTGCAGCCTCTCAGGATCGGCCCAGTCGAGATAACGCCGTCCCGCGTAGTCCTCCGCCAAGTTGTGAACCAGAGCCACGTCTGCCTCGAACCAGTTGTCCGGGTTCGTGCCACGAACGTTGGGACTGCCGATCTGCGCGTCGCATTGATCAGTGAAGGTCTGAGTGCCACTGACGATCTTGGGATCACGTTGCTGCGAAGCGTTACTCAATACGGAGTGGCTCCAACTGTCGTTGGGGTCACTCAGATTGATTCGCTCATCGAGTGGAACAACGTGTCGACCTCCGGGACGTCGCGTGTCACTTTGCTTGCACCGGGGCAGTCGGTAGGCATTCAACTCACACGGGGCGGCCACGCTGCAACGATCAACTGTCGGGAAGATCCGTCCGGTGATTTTCGGCGAAGCTACAGGCCGAGTTCGGTCACGTTTACAGCGAATCTCGGTGTCATCGACATCAGCGGCAATCCTGAACTTCGGACACTTTCGCTATTTGATATCCCGATCGACCTCACTCGCAACTAGGCCGCGCAATGGCTCCGTCAATCGCCAGCTATCGCGAAGCGCGGACCAACTTCCTCGCCTATGTTTTGGTTGGGGGGGGCGTCGTCGTCCTTATCTATCTGCTTCCAAAAGGATCTGCAGGACCGACAGTCCGGTTGGGCTACACGGTGGTCCTGTTCGGTGGATTGATCGTCGCGCTATCGGCCTTCACCGGACCGCTAGGCGACTTTCTGAGGCTGAAAGCGGAGATCGGCTGGCGCGATGCCGGAGATGAAATTCGCTCGCTTCAATTGGCGCTTGCCAGCAGGATCGAGAGACTTGCCGAACGGCTCGCCTGGATTCTCCTGGTGGCGGTCACAGCCCTGTTTCTATGCGTTCTCGCAAAGTGGGATTTTGCCAAAGCGCTCCTCGGAGGGCCGTCGACTTACTTGCGTTGGCTGTTCTGGCTCGCGATGGTTGCCATACCTGTTGAACTGTTCCTGTCGACGCACCGGATTTCGGAAATTACCACAATCAAACGGGCAATCAGACGCCAGCTACAAGTCGGCGGCTGGAAAGAGGACAGCGAAGAGGAGGTGGACGCTCAGGAAGAAGCATTGCTTGGGCCTTCGGTTGTCGTCTCTGCGCCGCTTGCCTTTAAGGCCGGCGGACTGGAGTGGAACTGGAGCGATTTCCAGCGCAACGCAATTGTGTTCGGGGCAACGGGCAGCGGGAAGACGGCGACGGTGCTCAATGCATTCCTCGACGGGCTCCTTTCATCCACTGCACATGATCGTTCAACGGCGGCCGCGGCCCTGATTCTGGATCCAAAGGGCGACTATCACCAGAAGCTCGGTGTGCTGATGGGGCGCATCGGACGCAGTGGCGATTTGCGAATCCTCGACCCATCTCAGCCGGAGAGTTCAGTCAGATGGAATCCGTTTGACAGCCCGGACGATGCCCTGGAGATCGCCGGCCGATTCGCTGCAGTGCTGGCGCTGATGGGCATGAAGTCGACTCAGGACACGTTCTTCATCGACAGCGCCAAGACTTTCCTGCGCCACGCGATCGGGTTGCTCCGAGCAGTCGAGCCGGCCGATACGCCACCAAGCTTCGCGCGCGTGCTGATGTTGGTGAGTCAGCAGCACAGGGTGATCACCGAGTCCATTCTCTTCCTGTTGCGTTGCGCTTGCCGGGAGCTGGGCTGGCCGATCACAAAGGAAGCCTTTCTAGCCTTGAGGACCGAGAGCAGCGCTTACCGGCAGCTAGTTGCCGACCTCGACGCCAAAGGGCCTAAGGGCGACGCCATCGCTTCTTACCTCCGACGTTGGACCAGCGACACCGATGATGAGCATCAGGAGTACTGGGCAGGGGTGGCGGCCGACTTCGATCGAGCTGCAGAGCTGGGGCCAGCGACCTTCACCCAGGGCACCGAAGTCGCCGTTGCCATCGAGTACCTCCTCAACACCTGGATAAAGATGCCCGATCGAACGCAGGGCAGCATTCAATCGCAGCTTACCCTGATGCTGGATCCATTCGTGGTGGAGCCATATCGAACGCTGTTTTCCGGACGGTCGAGCGCGACGATGGCCCAGGTGCTGGACGAGGGTCTCGTCTTTTATTCATTCATGCCGATCGAGGATCGGCCCGAGATGGCGAAGCTCATCAATACGATGCTTAAGCTCGACTACTATCGGCAGGTGCTGCTCAGGCTAGACAAGAAGCGACCGAGCTTGTTCTTCTGTGACGAGTTTCAGACATTCTTCACATCTGACGCCGGCCGCGGCGACGGTCCATTCTTCAGTCGCTCTCGGCAATCCTTTCATGCCAACGTCGTTGCGACCCAGAATTACGGAGGCTTGCTGGCGGAGGCCTCCAAGCCGGAGATCGTGCGCAACTTCATGGGCAACTGCGCGATCAAGTTGTTCCTGCGCAACACCGACGGCGAAACCAACGAACTCGCCAGCAAAGAGGTTTTCGGTGAGTACAGCGCAGTCGTAGTCAACCTTAGCGAGAGCGGCTCCGTCCGAGGCGGCAGTGGTGGTTTTGCTCAGACCGGATCGATGGGCGAACAACTTCAACGCCAGCGTCGAGTGCCGCCCGAGCGCTTCTCTACGCTCGCGGTGCCGGACCGCGCCGTCGGCACAGACTATGCCGAGGCGATGCTCCACTTGAGCACGCGAAGTGATGTCATGGCACGACGCCTCAAGTTCAAGTTACATCCGTTGGACAGCTAGGCACGCCATGGTGAAGAAGACTTTTCTGCTCTGTCTGTTGCTTGGTGGGCTGTTGTTCATGTCCGACACGCTCGACACCATTGAAAAGAATGCGGGGCGGCATTTTTGGTGGATGAAGCCGCATTCGACGCCCCCCTAAGGATTGGTAAGGGGTGGCCTCGGGCTAGTGTTAACAAGGCATAGACCGTAGCCGCAGGATTGGACCAATCGGCACTTTGCCTGGAGTCGGTCGACGCTCAGGTGGCGACGGCCGTTCGCTCGAGCCGTCGTTGATCGGGCCTGCCGCCGATGCCTGCCTGAAGATCGGCAGCGACTTGGAGTGGATGCGGCCTCGCCGTGAAGCACCGCTCCGTCAATGGCGACTGGACGAACGAGGGTGACAATGCCGGCACCAATCCGCCGGCGGCATCCACCACGACCACGAAGTCGTCGGCAGACAGCAACGAGATCGACGCTAGGTAGACTCCAATCAGATCGATTTCGGTAAAGTGCCCGCTGGGCTATAAATCAACTCGATCGACGCCCCAATCGATGCCCGCGACGTCGGGCAGTTCGCGGCCGTCATCCTTGCCCATCTCGGCCTTGATCACCGCTTCCAGCTTGCCGTTCATGGCCGTTAGCATCGCGGCGTTCCCGGTGCGGTCATTGGCAAGGTTGTTCATCTCGCTCGGATCGCTCTGCAGGTCATAGAGCTCCACGTCGTTCCACTTGAAGAGCTCGTCGAGCGTGGTTGGGCTGTTGTGGTCGACAGGGGCGAAGTAGCGCGTGAAGCGATAGCGGCCGTCGAAAGTCGAGCGCACGTGGCCGCGCTTCTTGAGATCGGGGCGGAAACCCTGCTTCTTCGCCTCCTCCTTGGGGTCTTTGCCGGCCATGACAGCTTTGGCGGCGAAGTCGAAGACAGCCGCATCGTTGCTGGCCAGACCGCTGTAGGTGAAGAGCGTGGCCGGACGTGCCGCCTCGACTGACTGGCCGGCCGGATTGTGGAGAAGCGGTGAGAGGTTCTTGCCCGGCAGCTCGCGCCCAGCGAACTCGGCTGCGCGATCCGATCGCACACCCGCCATGCCCAGCAGGGTCGGCACCAGGTCGATGTGGCTCGTCAGCGACTTGCACTGTTGGCCGCCTGCTACATCCGGGTGGACGACGTAAAGCGGCAGATGGTTGCTCTGTTGGTAGGCAAAGGGGCCCTTGCCGCGCAGCCCGTGAGCGCCCGCCATTTCGCCATGGTCGGCCGTAAAAATCACAATCGTGTTCTGGGAGAGGTTCAGTGCTTCGAGCTCACCGAGCAACGCCTCGATCGACCGATCCACGTTGCGAATACAGTTGATGTAATAGTCATTGAAACGCTTCCAGCGCGCATCCTCCAACGGAATGTTGCCCAGGATGTAGTCCCAGATGCGGTCGAATTCGCGATGTGCCTTTGGCCTACCGGGCGCGTCGAACGGCTGGCGTAGGTTCTCCGGGACCGGAACGTCCCACGTCGCTTTGTAAAGCGCGTGTTCGGGGGCTCGCGCAGCATGCAGGCGCAGCTTGCCAGTGTCCTGCACCGCTTCGCCCGACGCGTCGGTGTTGAAATACATAATGTCGTGCGGATTGACGAAGCTCACGAACATGGACCAGGGCTTGCCATCGTCGCTGAGCGGGCGTCCCTTCGTGCGCAGCCAGTTGATGGCGCTGCCCGCGGTTAGGTGGTCGAAGCTGTAGCCGCCCAGCGTGTGGCCGATCAGGTCACCCGGGGAGAAGTTATCGGCAAAGCCGTACTTCTCCATGTCGGGAGTCATGAAGCGCTCGGCGGTGCGGGTGTCGAATTCACGTGAGAGATGCCACTTGCCCTTGTAGGCGGTGTAGTAGCCGGCCTTGCGCAGCATGTGGCCGATGGTGGGATGCTTGAAGGAAAGGCTTTGCATCCACGGCACGTCGAGATTTTCGTACATGCCGTTGTCGGCTGTCTGCAGGCCCGTGAGCATGATCGAGCGCGACGAGGTGCACATCGTGGCCGGGCACTGATGATTTGTGAAGGTAACGCCGGTGCGTTCCATCCGCTCGTGGCCAGGCAGCGACAGGCCTTGAGGCCAGCGGGCGTGGTAGCGCTCCTGGTCGGTGAAGACGAAAAGAATGTTGGGCTCGCGCTGCGCTGTCTGCGCGCGCGCCGATCCGAACATCACGTCGGCGAAAAGAGAAGCAGACGCTACGCCTTTCAGGAGTTGGCGGCGCTTCGGGCCAGAGGATTGGTCGGTCATGCTGTCCCTAAATCATCAAGGCGTGTAAGATATATTTTTGTATCCCCCATTCAAAATTGAACGGCAAGTGTAATTATGAAAGTCCTGCCCGAGATCCTGCAAACGCGCGACGAGCCGCTGCGCCTGCCCAAGCGGGAACGGACCCGCCGCCAGCTTGTCGCCGCTGCCATCGCAGCCTTCTCCAAGCACGGCGTGGCCGAGACGACTTTGCAACAAATTGCAGTCGTGGCGGGGGTGACGAAGGGCACCGTGAACAATCACTTCGCGACGAAGGCTGAAATCGTGCAGGCGGTCGCCCTGTCGATCGCCCAGACGATCCGCGAGCGCAGTGCACCTGCTCGCGCGGTTCTCGAGTCGGGAGCCGAGCAGATGGCGGCTGGATGTCGCCGATACCTGGGGCTCGCCCAGAGCAGCCCGGCCTGGGCACTGCTTGTCCTGGATGTCGCGTCCGTAGATCCGACGTTCCGCAAAACCATCACGAGCTTCGTCCAGACCGAGCTGCGCCAGGGCCTCAGGCGGAAGGAGTTCTCCGTTGCCAGTGAAGCCGCAGCCCTGGACCTGGTCATCGGCTCTACCATAGAGGGTATGCGCCGGATCGCTCTTGGCTGCGCTCACAAGCAGCATGCCGCTGCGGTGACCGTCAGCATACTACGCGGCCTTGGGGTTGCGCCTGCCCGTGCACAACAGATTTCGATCAAACCGCTGCCGTTGTTTACCGCCTGATCGAAATGGTTGACGTTCATGGTAGCGTCGCGATGATCTGGTCCACCTTCTATTCAAAGGTCCAGCTTGCGGCATGTCCCTCTACGAAGCCTTGGCGTTGCTCGCCCTCGTTTGCGCGGGCGGCTATGCCTATTTCCTCTATCGCTCGGATACACGACCAAGGGCTCCGGGAGAGGAAACGCCCGAACCCGTGAATCGGTCGATGTTCGGCCGCGGCCCTCGAGATCGGAACGACAGCACCTAGGGCAGGAATGCCAAACTCGGCAGAAATCGAGTCTCATCGCTGCTGGCCGCTCGCCGTTCACGAGGCAGCTCATGCGGTCTTGGGAGTGTTGTTCGGTTTGCGCCTCAAGCGCATAGCAATTGATCTCCGGACATGGCAGGGCGGCGCCACTTTTGAATCCGGTTTCCCGCCCGACGAATGGCGACGGGATCTGCTGGTGTCGCTGGCTGGTGAGCTTGCGCAGAAGCGTGCAGATCCGACCGGCTGGTCGCTCTACAATGGTGTTGGAAGCTTGCGATCGGCAGACGACCAACGGAAAGCCTGGCTAGCAGTCAGCCGATTCAATCACTTGCAGGACATTCAGGAAGAGGAGCGCATAGCGGCATCACGCATGGCAAAGGGGCAGCGAGTCTCTGCTCTGCTCGTCAATCGACTTTGGCCAAAGATCACCGCACTGGCCGAACGACTACTCGATGCAGATGGGCTTCTTGAAGGCGATTCAATCGAAATCTTTCTTGCGAGCGAGTTTCCCGCCGAGACACGGGCTTCGATTGTGGGCGGTTACGAATTCCCCAGCCGGCCGTCGCAGGGCGAATAATCGCATAAGTGTAAAGCTTGGAATCTGGGTGGGAAAAGTCTCACTGATAACGAATACGTCAACAGTTGCAGAATGACGCTGCTGTCTGTGTGAAACTGCCTTGCCCTTTGCGCAATTGACTCATCTCCAGCACTTGTTCATCTGAAAGCGTAAAGTTGCAAGCGACAGACCGGACAACGGCGAGGGGTAGCCTAGATATGAAGAACATTCGATCAATGTCCTTTGAAGAACTTGTCAAGACGAGGGCGGAGATTGAAGCGGCGATAGAACTTCATGCGGCACAAGAGAGGCGGGACCTCATCGCTGCATTGAGGCGGGTCGACTCGCGGCCAGCGCCAAATGGTAAAGGGGCGCGTGTTGCCCATGCACTGAAGGGAAAGAAGCTCCCCGCTTTGTACCGCAATCCCCAGAACCGCTTGGAGACCTGGGCAGGGCGCGGCAACAGGCCGAGATGGCTGGCGGCAGCACTCAAGCAAGGCAAGAAGTTGGAGAACTTCGCCATACGGTGATCGCCGGTCGCAGGCCGGGAAGCTCGGCTTCGCCCTAAAGCGCCTGAGAGCCGGAGATAGACGTTGATGAACGTAAGCGTGATTAGGACGGGCCCAGACCTCGCATTCGATTGCTCGGTGATGGGGCCCTCAGATGGCGCCCTCGTCCTGTTGCTGCATGGATTCGGCGTCTCTCGGCATTTCTGGGATCGCCAGGTCCCGGCGCTGGCTGATGCCGGCTATTTCGCAGTGGCGCCGAACCAGCGCGGCTACTCTCCTGGTGCCCGGCCCGATCCGAAGGATCTTGATGCGTATCGAATCGACCGGCTGGTCGATGATGCCCTCGATATCGTTGCGGCCGTCGGGCATGGCGACAAGCGTTTCCATCTGGTCGGCCATGACTGGGGCGGCAGCCTCTCTTGGATCATCGCTTCGCGACATCCCGAGCGACTGCGCTCGCTCACGATGCTGTCCCGACCCCATCCAGCCTCCTTCCTGCGTGCTCTCGCCATGCCGGACGGCGACCAGAAACGCCGATCCGGCCATCATTCGGCATTTCTCGAACCGGATGCCGTTCCGAAATTGTTGGCCGATGATTGCGAATGGCTGCGGTCACGTCACATGCGCCAGGGCATGCCCGAAGCAGCGACGGATGCCCATATGTCGGTGTTGGGAAACGAGGCCGCGCTTGAAGCCGCGCTGGCGTGGTACCGGTCGAGCGGCCCCCGTCAGCCCCTTGGGTCCATCAAAGTGCCCACACTCTACCTTTGGGGCGATGCCGACGACACGGTCGGCCGGGCTGCGGCGGAGGGTACGGGCGAATTCATCAATGCCCCGTACCACTTCGAAATCCTCCCGAACGTCGGCCATTACGCTGCAGATCAGGTGCCGGATCGAGTCAATGAGTTGCTTCTTGCGCATCTGCGCCGGCATGCCGACTAGACGTTGAGGGGCTCGGCGCGAACATGTCGCGCATCCTTGCCAGGTAGTGGTCTTCCGAAGTCGTCCAGCGCAGCTCCGCGAGTAGTTTGCTGTCGGGGCCGGCTGGATAGCGGATCCTGTCACCCTGATCGGTGGCCGCTAAGAAGGTCGTCTCGGCCACCTCTGCCTCCGTACAGTAAGCGGTCGGGTAGCTGGCCAACTTATGAAAATAGGACTGAGCGAAGGAACCGTAGTCGTCGGGGATGAGGCCGTGAAGGCGTGCTCCTGTATTTGCGCTGAAATTCGTGGTCGGCGCATAGCCTGGTTCGACCAGCCGGGCCCTGACGTTGAACGCGTCCAGCTCATAGGACAGCGCTTCCGTGAAGCCTTCGACGGCGCATTTGCTGGCAGTGTAGATCGCGGCCAGCGGCATGGGGCCGATGCCGGTGCTCGACGTAATGTTGATGATGGTGCCGTGACCTTGCCGTCGCATTTGCGGGATGATGGCGCGGCAGGTTGCGAAAACACCGAATGTATTCGTCTCGAAGATCTCACGAACGATGCGGTCCGGCGTCGCTTCGACGACCGACGCCAGGCCAATTCCGGCGTTGTTCACAAGGACATCGATGGCGCCGAATGCTGCAGTACCTTCGGCGATCGCCCTGTCGATGCTGCTGGCGTCGGTCACATCGAGCGGAAGCACCTTCAGTCGATTGCTGGATGTCGCAAATACATTCGGCGCGGGGCGCCGCATGGTGGCGATTACGTTCCATCCACGACCGTGGAAGAATTCCGCGATCGCCTTGCCATAACCGGAAGATGTTCCGGTAATCAGTACGGTCTTCGTCATTCAGCGCTCCATTCTGTTCTCTCCCTAAGTAGACAACTGCGCGAGACGATCTATAATCACGGATCTATAATTTATTATAGATCGTCCAGAAAAATCGATCCTCTCAGCACCATCATCGCGCTGCTCCGGCCACACGCCGCCTTTTCCAAGCCGATCACGGGGCGGGGCGAGTGGGGCGTCCGCTACTCCGCCTATGGCTTGCCCGGATTTGCCCTTGTCCTGGCGGGGCGGTGTTGGTTGGCCGTCGATGGAGCAGAGCCGGTGCTTATCGACCATGGAGACTTTGTCCTTCTGCCGTCCACGCCGGCCTTCTCGCTGTCGAGTCGGCCGGATGCCGAATGTGTCCAGGTGCAGCCGACATACGATGCCGTTCGGCACGGCGATCCGATGGGAGAGCCCGACTTTCAGATGCTCGGCGGGACCTTCGGGATCGAGCCGGTCAATGCGCCGCTCCTGCTCGCGCTGCTGCCGAAGATGATCCACGTTCGTTCGGCCGAGAAGAATGCCCTACGCCTCGCGCGGGTCATCGAGCTAATCATGGAAGAGTGCACTGCCGACGCTCCTGGCCGGGAAATGATCCTGCAGAAGCTTCTGGAAATCATGATGATGGAGTGCCTGCGTTCGGGCAGCATTGGCGAGGATGACTTGCCGGCAGGACTGCTGGCTGGATTGCGGGTGCCGGCCCTGGCCAAGGTGCTGTCCGCCATGCATGCGAATGTACGCGTAGCGTGGACGGTCGCCGAACTTGCAAAGCTCGCCGGAATGTCGCGGTCGGCATTTGCTGCACGATTCACGGAGACGCTCGGCTGCGCGCCGATGGAATACCTCTCGCGCTGGCGGATCACGCTGGCTCAAGATGCATTGAGCCGCGATGGCACGTCGCTTGACCGTCTCGCGCAGGAAGTGGGCTACGAATCGGCCAGCGCGTTCAGCACGGCCTTTCGCCGGAGGATCGGCTGCTCTCCTGGCGCGTTTGCCCGGTCACGTCGAGCAGTCAAGCCATCTGTCGGGCTTGCAATTGCCACGTAGGTGAAGGTCGGATCTTTGTTGCCGTCATGGGCCGCACCAGACCCACCTATTGGGCACCTGATGTCGCGCCGACGAATAGAGTGCTTCGTCGAGCCACCCTCGCAACGCTCGTCGATTGTCGCCATGCTCCAAAGCTCAGAACGGGGCGCCCGGCATGGACGCCCCGCCATGGTCGCTAGTTAGCGTTCAATCACGTTGCCAGCGGCATCGAGGGTCACGGCGATCTCGATGTTGTTTCTCATCGCCTTGCCGGACCAGTTGCCGGCAGTGTCACGGGTAAGCTGCTTCACGCCGGAATAGCCCTTGGCCTCGAGCTGGGATTTGGCTGCCGCTTCGCCCGCCGTCGCGTTCGGCGTTGTCGTGGGCAGACCCTGGCGTGGGTTGCTGGTGCCGCCCGGAATGGCCGTCCCAGGCTGGGTGGTTTGTGCGTAGGCGACGCTACCCAAGCCGGTGGCTGCGACCAGAGCAAGCGCTGCGATGGTTGTCTTCATAGGGTCCTCCTTGTTGGTGGGCTGCCAGGAGAGAACGTCCGCGGAGAAGGGGTGTTGCGTAAAAGTTCTACGAACAGTCGTCCGTGCGCTGATGCTGGCCTTCTCGGCAGCCCAGGCCAATTTACTTTGCCGACTTTCTCTTGGGTTGTGGGCGTTCGCGGCTCTCGTCGTCCTTCTTGTCTGCGGCAATGCCGAGGCGGACCTCGAACGTGTGCATCAGGCCCAGCACAATAAGGATCAAGAACGTTCCAAAGCCCGCGATCTGCCACAGGCCCAGCCCACAGGAGAGACCGACTGCGCCGGCCAACCACATGCCGGCGCCGGTCGTGAGCCCCTGAACCTCGCCGCGCGCGAAAAGAATGGTACCGGCCGCGAGGAAAGCCACGCCTGCCGTCACCGCTTCGACGGCGCGGATCGGATCGGTCACGACCGCTTCGCGGGCAAATACCGGTGTGTGCACGATTTCGATCGTGAGCACGCCGAACGTTGCCGCCGCTACGCAGATGAGGATGTGGGTGCGCAGCCCGGCGGGCCGCTGTCGCCATTCGCGTTCGAAGCCGATCGCTGCCCCCAGGATCGCCGCGAACAGAAGGCGCGCGGCGATGACCGGAAAGCCGAGGAACGTCGGATGAACAAGCTCTTCCGCGAGCGCGCCCATCGTCAGCGCGAGGCGTACTTGAATTCCGGCAGCGCCTTCAGCGCGTCCTTGGTCGCGCCAGGCAGCAGCACCTTGCCGCCCATCGTCCTGAGCTGGTCGTAGGGCAGGACGACGAGCTTGTCGCCCATGCCAAGGAAGCCGCCGACCGACAGCACGACGAAGGGCGCCTTGCCGTCCTGGCCGATGATGACGTCGTCGATCTTGCCAACCGTGTCGTTGGCTTCGTTGACGACCGACGTGCCGATCACCTTGCTGGCGCGATAGCCGGTCGCAACCTTGATCACGTCGAGCTTCGCGAGCTGGACGGTTTGTGGAGCGCCCTGCGCAAGCACGAAAGCGGGGGCGGCAATAGCAGTGGCGGCGGCCAACGCCGCGGTAACGAGCAGGAGTCGCATTGGGAACCTCCGGAAACTTCTGAAGATGCCCTACAACGGACGCGGCCTTGGGTGCGTTCCGTCAGAATCGCGACGAAGAGGACGGACCGTCGCGCAACCTATCTCCAAGCGGTTCATTGAGGTTGAAGTTTGGCAGGCGGGAAACTCGAGTAGGGAGCTTTGATGTATTGCAGCGTTCGCCCCATGACCTCCACTGACCTTGCAGTTACGGCAGAGACTTGGCCCGAACAGAGCGACGAGGAGTTGGAAAGCGTACTCGAAACGCTTCTCGAGGCTTGCGTCGTCAGCAGCCATGTTTGGACTGCGACCGACCTGTCCAATCGCCCTCTTGCCTTCATGGGTGCAGTGCCGAACCCGACGGCGCCCGACACAGGTCACATCTGGCTGGTTGTATTAGGACCAGAGGAGGACGAGCAGAACGCCGTCGTCGAGGCGATCAGGATTGTTGCCGCCAAGATGCTCGTGGATTTCCGCCGGCTCGAGAACTTTGTGCGGCCAGAGGAGACCTCGGCTGTGGAACTCCTTCGTCGCGCAGGCTTCACGATAGAGTGGGATCAGCAGGCCGGACACGCAAATGGCAGGCATTGTCGGGTCTGGCTGGAGGAAACTCGTCCACCGAGTTGGGTGCACTAAGAAGTCCGCTGCAGGTCAGTCGATGCTCCGGCTGTAGAAGACAAGAAACATGAGGATGGCCCCAAGCCCCAGAGCGATTAAGGCGCCGACAATCACGACGAAGTATCCCACCGCGCCGAATGCGCTGCCTTCGCCTGCACCCCAGGCGAGATAGAGAAGTGAGGGGATCAGCAGCAACAGAAGGACGCCGATGGCGATCCGTAGGCTTGTGCCCCACCCGGCCCGGAGTTCCTTCCAGCTTTTTTCATGCGACTGCTGTCTCCTCGGAGGGCCTCTCAAATTCAGAATGAGGCCCCAGCGTTTGGGTTGCTCGCTCGCCACATGGATCGGAGCTGTGTAGGCACCGACGGTTGAAACGCCGGCGAACGGAAGGCGAACGCCGTCGCCCTGGAAGGCGCGATGCCGAAGAGCGCGGGACGCTAAATGATCCGACAGCATGGAACCCGGCGACCGACACTACGTTTCGCGCAGTAATCGCGTCTGAGCGGGGGAACATCGGCGGCCTTCATGTGTTTAAGAAGGCATGACTATTGTCGCGCCAATTCCCGTCAAGCCGCCGATGCGCGGCGACGGGCGCGCGATAAAGGCCTGTCATATAGACCTCCGGCAACTCGACGATCCGCAGGCGTTTGCGGATCTGGTCGAACGGGCGGCCCAGCTCGGCTTCTCGCATGTGAGCATCGGGCCGCTGTTCGAGGTGGCCGACGTCGACAGTCCCATGCTGGTGGTCGACCACGGTCGCCTCTTCCAGGGCCTCAAGAAAGGGCAGGAGCCCTCAAAAGTTCTTCCGCACTTCCGCGCGGTTTGCGAGCGCTTCGGCCTGCAGTTGATGGTCGATCTGGTTCTCGACCGGATCGGTCTCGGTGGCCCGTCGGCACTGAAGCTTCAGGACATCTACGAACGCCCATCCAACCTCAATCCCCTGGATCCGCGCGTGGCGCGGGGCGACATCAAGGCTGCAACGCTGCGTCACGGCGCCGGGCAGAAGGCTTGCGCTTGGTGGGGCTCGCTGGCCGCCGAGCTCACGGTAGCGGGCGCACACGGCTTTCGCCTCGTCGGATTGGCGGGCGTTCCGCCTGAAGTGCTCGGTCCACTCGTCTCGGCAATATGTCGTGCGGCACCCGACGCTTCTAACTGGGCGTGGACGCCGGGCCTCGATTGGCCGCGTTTCGACGAGCTGAAAGGCTCGGGCATAGCCGCCGTCTTCGGCTCCACCTGCTGGTGGGACGGAAAGTCGCCTTGGTATGTCGAGGAACATCGCGCGCTGAAGTGCGTGGCGCCGATCCTGGGTGTTGCTGGCGAGCCATACGCTCACGACACGTTTGATGCCAGACTGTCTCGTCGGCACTTGCTGCTTGCGGCAGCGACAACCGATGGGCTGTTCGTGCCTGGGCGCATGCTTCAAAGTGCGACCGACATCGAGCAGGCAGTTCAGATTGCCGACGCGCTTGCGCAGAGAAAGCTAAGCGGCGAGTTGCGAAGCCTCACACCGCCTGGACGGTCGGTCACCGTCCTGCTTCGGGTCGATTCCGCCGATGTGCGATCTGCCAGCACCGGCGTCGCCGTTGCCGTCAATACGGAGATGGCCCATTCGTGCGCCCTCCCGCTCGATCTCGGCGCACTGCCGGCCGAAGCGGGCGTGGCCATGGGTGACGACTCCGATCTGCCGTGTCAGGCCTTGAAACCGGGCGAGATTCGGCTGATCGACGTTTCCTCCCGGCAACCCGTGGTCGAAAACCGGGAGAGCAACAAGCAGGCAGACCGGCGCTCCGCAAGGGCCGCCGCGCGACGCTCGCCTGTTGCCATCGAGCACGTCAGCCCCAGCGTGGCGGGTGGTCCATTTCCAGCCAAGGCTATCGTGGGGCGGCCCATCGAAGTCGAGGCCGATATCTTCGCCGATGGTCACGACATCCTGGCGGCCGAAGTCATCTGGTCTGCGGGTGACGATGAAAATGGCGAACACGCCGTACCCATGGTTCCGCTGGGTAACGACCGGTGGCGGGCCGCAGTCATGCCGCGTCGCATCGGTCGCCATTCGTTTGTCGTTCAGGCTTGGCGAGACGAGTATGGCTCGCTCTGTCATGCGTTGGAGGTCAAGCATCTCGCCGGCGTCAACATCTCCGTCGAACTCGAAGAGGCGGCAGTATTCCTGCGGGCGCTGCCAGCGAAGCCCGAAATCGAGAATCTGATCGCTGCTACGGCAAATTCGATCCACGCCGCTGCAGTAACGGAACTTACGTCGAAGACTGCGCGCACATTGGTGGCAGCACTCGCCGAGCGCCATCTGCCGGCGCGTACCGGCGCCTTCGCGGTCGACGTCGAACGGCCGCAGGCGGAGTTCGCCGCTTGGTACGAACTCTTCCCACGCTCGCTCGGCGATGCCGGCCGTCATGGGACGTTCGACGACGTTATTGCGGCCCTGCCGCGCATCCAGGCCATGGGCTTCGACGCGCTGTACTTTCCGCCCATCCATCCCATCGGCAAGGCCAATCGCAAGGGGCGCAACAACAGCCTGACGGCGACGCCGGGCGATCCTGGCAGTCCCTACGCCATTGGCGGCGAGGACGGTGGCCACGATGCCATCCATTCGGAACTGGGGTCGCCCGCCGATTTTCGCCGGCTGGTCGCTGCCGCTCGCGAGCATGGGCTCGAGATCGCACTCGACTTCGCCATTCAATGCTCGCTCGATCATCCCTGGCTGCGCGACAATCCGCAGTGGTTCAGGCGCCGTCCGGACGGGACCATCAAGTACGCCGAGAATCCTCCGAAGAAGTACGAGGATATCGTCAATGTCGACTTCTATGGCGACGCCGCGATTCCCGATCTGTGGCTGGCGCTGCGGGATGTCGTGCAGCACTGGGTAGGGGAGGGTGTTCGGCTCTTTCGCGTCGACAATCCGCATACGAAGCCATTGCCGTTCTGGCAGTGGATGATTGGAGATATCCGCGGCCGATATCCCGACGTTATTTTCCTCTCCGAGGCCTTCACGCGACCCAAGGTGATGTATCGGCTGGCCAAGCTCGGCTTCTCGCAGTCCTACACCTACTTCACGTGGCGCAACACCAAGGCCGAGATCAGGGATTATCTGAACGAGCTTACGAGGACCGAGGTCGTCGACTTCTTCCGCCCGCATTTCTTCGTCAACACGCCGGACATCAATCCGGTCTTCCTCCAGAGTTCGGGGCGTCCGGGATTCCTAATTCGCGCCTGCCTTGCCGCGACCCTGTCCGGGCTGTGGGGTGTCTACTCGGGGTTCGAGCTTTGCGAGGCAGCCGCTCTGCCTGGTCGCGAAGAGTATCTCGACTCGGAGAAATACGAGTTGCGGCCGCGGAACTTCGGCCAACCGGGCAACATCGTATCCGAGATCACGTTGCTCAATCGCCTGCGCCGGATGTA